>PUNB01000081.1 GCA_003552565.1 Lentisphaerota bacterium | reverse complement strand
GCTGATCAAGCTGTGTCAGTTCCTTCTTTGTATCCAGTATTTTCCAATTATGCCATTCCGAAAAATCGGGTTCAAGCCTGTTTTCCTTTTCCCCCCGTTCTCGCTTGTCAATTTGAAATCGCCACTCAAGCACTCTTTGCTGCGGATAGAGCTCCCGGGTCAGTTCGTATAATCGTCCACCGGCAATATCACCGTTTCGGCGTTCGCGGGCTGCCAGCAAATCCAGATCCGCTGTCATAAGCGGTTGCATTTGTTCACGTAACTCATTCAGCCTCTCAATCTGTTTAAAGGTTTCGGAAAATTGTTCGGGCGTATTCGCTTCATGCAGATCCTGCCAGGTTCTGGAGGCAGCGCTTAAAAGCTCATGGCCCAAAAGCATTGATTCCAGCCGGTAAGCAGCCGTATCGGGACGTGACGGGGAATGTGATACAGCCCGGTGTAAATAATGCCGGCTTTCTCGTAATTTATCCAATGAATAGATTTTTTTATACTCTTGCCACTCCAGCCATTCATCTTTGTGTTTTTCTCTTTGCCGAGCAATAACTTGTTGCCAATAATCAAAATATTCCTCGATTAAACCTCCACCCTCTTCTTCCATGCCGACGGTAAAATCATTCAGCAGTTCACAATAATCCGGAGTCTTTGTTTCAGCAGCCAGAGACTTCGCCAGACAATAATGGGCGAAATCGCTCAATCCCCGGTCAAGGCAGGCATTCCAAATAAATCTCGCGGCGGATTGCGATTCATCACCTTTCAGTAAGAGTTTTTTCTCTTCTCCCGGAAAAAAAATAATGTTTCCAGCAGTTGATTTGCCTTCAGGTGCTTCTTGTTTATTTGTCTTGACAATTACTCCGAAAAGCCTCAGCCACTCACAGTGATTGAGTATCCGTCGCTCTTCCGTCATTGAGGAGGGTATTTTATCTGAATAACAAGCGTCGGTTGAACAATCTTTTTTTTCTTTGAAATTTATATTTTTGAAATAAACCGCTTCACCCCGATAAGCTGTTTCCGGTGTGAGTTCTTCCGGGATTTCCGGATAATGAATCCCTTTCAAAGAACGATTGAGCCAACGAAATCCCATTTCTTGTTCCAGAAAACGGTAAACCGCCAAGTCCAGAAACCTCTTGTCAGATTCGGAAAACTCAACTGCCTGCTTGTTTCCCGAAGATTCTGAAAGGGTAAAGGAATCATGAAAGTAGACCCGGTCGCGGTTTACAGTGTAAGAAAAGCTTTTCGGGGAGGCGGTTTTCCTCTGCTGCGGTGGCGGAGGGAGGAAGTCGATCAGGAAATGGACCTTCTGGTCATTGCAATTTAATCTGTCAATTCTCTCTGGTGAAATTTCTTTTGGTTCGATATCAAATCCGTATGCGTGACGCAGCCAGAAAGCCAGTTTCGAGGCCGCTTCTTGCGCATCCTCACCACTATCCCTAGGCAGGAAAACGGCCGGGGGTGAATCGAACGCTTTAGGCTCAGGCGGATGAATCCGCCAAGTTCGGCAGCCGCTGATTCCGAGTAAAAAAACAATTGTTAACAAAACCGAAAAAAACGTAACAGATAATCTCCGTTGTCTTGTTTTCGGCTGTGGCAATATAAACTTACTACTGGATAGCGTCACTTTCCGATTCCAGTTCTATGAGCAGCCTTTCAGCTTGTTCAAAATAAGGTCCGTGCTCAGCGTTTTCCTTTACTTTGTTCAGAGCCTGACGGGCTTTCTCTTCTCGACCAACCGCCGCGGCGTTTCTGCCGACCCCGCTCCAGGCGATAATCAGCACTGTCAGGTCGTCCTCATCAGCTTGTTCGGCGATCATTTCGAAATCAGTCAAAGCCCGATCATAATTTTCCTGAGCTTCGCGGGCATAGGCCTGTCCCAGCAAAGCTGGAAGGCGGTATTCCGGGTCGTTGAAGTCCTCCAGCACCTGGGAGAAAACATTTTCCGCTTCGGCGTAATCCTCTTCTTCCTGCAAAAGCAATCTCCCTTGTCGCAACAGCGCCATCGCCGCTATCTTATCTCCTTGAAATTCCTCTGCCAACAGCCGTAGCTCTTCAATGGATTCAGCATGATCCAGACGTCCGAAGGCGACAGCTTTCTCCGTTTCCCGCTGAATCACCAGCCTGACTCCTAAAACAGCCAAAAGTCCAATGATCAACGTCGCCCAGATTATCTGGCGCCAGTAAGGAGTTACTTTGGTTTCGATAAAATGGATGAATTTCTGTTCAACAGTATTCGCCGAACTGGCGCCTACATCGCCGGTTTTCGGGGGATTCTGGCTGTTTTGCGCAGACTGGACACTTTGCTTTTTCTTGTTCATTTTTCCGACCTTGAATTTAAGAGGTTGCGTAATTTTTCACTGGACTGCTGAGAGGCGGTTTCATTATCTTTCTCCGCTTCTTTAGATATCTCCGCCGCTTTTTCCCGCGTTTCGGGTTGTTTTGATTGAGTTTCCCAAGACGTTGTCTGACCATCCAGATTTTCCAGCTTGGACTGGGCAGTTTTATATTCGGCGGCTTCAGATGGCTCAGCCTCAACACCTTCTTCATGAGACATCTCAGTGCTTTCTTCCTGTTTTTCGCCGCCGGTCAGCTGGGACAGTATACGGGCGGTTTCAGGCTTTTGCTCTGAAGACCCGGTTTCCAGAAACTCAGCCACTCCGCTGCCGCTTTGAGCGCCGGAAGTTTCCATGGTTTTCCGTTGTGCCTGCTTGACGACATCCAGGAAAAAACGCTCCAGACTTATACGAGGATGATCAATGCTGATTTCCCGGGAGTTATATTTATCCTGCAGATAACGGCTTATTTCATTGACTGTCTTCTCATCAACATCTGGCACTGTTATACGGGCCTGGTCCTGGATTTTCAAGACCTCATCCACGGTTCCTTCAGCACATACTCGGCCGCCGTAAAGAATAGTAACCGTGTCGCAGACATCTTCAACATCCGCCAACAGATGACTGCATAAAATAACAGTTTTACCGCGATCCGCCAAAACTCTTATCACATCTTTTATTTCCCGACAGGCTATAGGGTCGAGACCAGAGGTCGGCTCATCAAGCACTACTAAATCAGGATCGTTAATCAAAGCCTGAGCCAAGGTCAGACGCCTGGCCATTCCCTTTGAAAACTCCCCTACTCTCCGGTTGCCGGCTCTCTCCAGTCCGACCATGGACAACAGTTGGGAAACCCGCTTGTTTCGTTCGCCGCTTTCCAGGCCCAGAAGAGAACCGAAAAAATTCAGGGTTTCCGAAGCAGTCAGATAAGGATAGAGATAAGTTTCCTCCGGCTGGTACCCGATATACCGCTTGATTGCCACATTGCTCGGCGGCTCTCCCAACAGCCGGATAGTCCCGCGCGTCGGATAGAGCAATCCTAGAATCAGTTTCACTGTGGTGGATTTTCCCGAACCGTTCGGTCCCAGCAGGCCAAAAATCCGACCCGGCGGAATGCGCAGATTAAGCCCGTCAACCGCTCGAGCTTTGGGACGGCCCCAAAAATCTCGAAAAATCTTGGTCAGATTTTTCGCCTCCACAATGAAATCAAAATTTTGCTTGCTTTCAGCCATATTGGTAGAACTTTTTCCCCTTCGGCACACCGGTCACGTCGCGGAGACAGCCTGTGCGGCGGTGTTTCGATTCTCAAAACCGTCGGTCTCATTGGCGGCAGGCACCGGTTTCACCGGTTCGTGCAGTTCCTCGCCGGCGCGAATTAATCGGGCACTGTTGAACACTAAAATCAGCGTGCTGACACTGTGCAGCAAAGCTGCCATGATCGGAGGAATAAAACCGATAGTCGCAAAGTAAATCCCGGCCACAATAAACATCAAACCGACAAATAAATTCTGATTCATGACCGAACGTGTCTGTCGTGATAAGGAAACTAGAAAAGGAACCCGCCGCAAGTCGTTGTTCATCAGAGCAATGGAAGCGCTGTGCACAGCCACGTCACTGCCGATCGCCCCCATAGCGATACCGACATCTCCGGCCGCCAGAGCCGGAGCGTCGTTGACTCCATCTCCTACGACCCCGACCAGGTAACCGCGTTTTCTTAAATCCTCAACGTACTCCACTTTTTCCTGCGGCAGACAGCCGGAGCGCAATTCACTGATGCCGACCTTTTTCGCCACCAGTTCAGCCACTGACTGATTGTCGCCGGTAACCATGCAGGAGCGTTTGATTCCCAGTGTCCGCAGCCTGCGAACCGCTTCCGGCGCGGCCTGGCGAACGGCATCACGCAATCCGATCCAGCCGAGCATTTGCTGATTGCGGGTAACGAAAACAATGCTCATTCCAATCACCCCCTCTTCCTGTATAGCCTGTTCCATTGATCCAGGGTCCAGACCGAACTCCCGAAGCCAGGGAGCGCGACCGACCCGAAGAGTGTCCTCACCAAAACGAGCCACCACTCCGCGGCCGGTGAATTCTTCATAATCAGCCGGGTCTTCCCAGGAGATTTCCGCATCTTCGGCCAAACGACGCATTGCCGCAGCCGCCGGGTGATTGCTGTG
>PUNB01000151.1 GCA_003552565.1 Lentisphaerota bacterium | reverse complement strand
GGAACCGGGCAAGCCGGCGCCGGACATTATGGTTCACTTGCGTCTGGCGGCCTTTGCCGCCGGTCTCGGCGAGATCGGCTGGAGCAAAATGCTGATCACCCCGGAATTCGGACCGGCGGTCAGGGTGGGGCTGGTGCTGACCGAGCTGGAGCTGGAGCCGGACCCGATCTATAACGGTACACAGCTCTGCAATAAATGCATGGCCTGCGTACAGGCTTGTCCCGGCAGCGCCATCAGTAAAACCAAAACCGTCTCCGTGGAAGTGGCCGGCCATAAGCTGGAGTGGGGTGAGATCGACTGCGGACTATGCGATCTCTATTTCCGCGGCGGCAAGCCGGTTGATTCTCCCGAGGAGGAAGGGCATTACATTCAGGGGCAGAAAGGCTACAAGCCCAATCATATTTCGCCCTTCTATAACGCGCCGCCGAAAGTATACAATGCCGGCAAAGCCATCTGCGGCGCCGGCGGCTGCACCCGCGCCTGTATCGCCAGCCTGGAAAAACGGGATGTCCTGACCAAGAAGTACGTCAATAAATTCCGCCGTAAAAAACCTTGGAATATGGATTGGTCGAACTACGCGGAAGAGATCAGGAACCTGCCGAAGGATACCGTCGGTATTAACACTAAGCTGGATACGGATTAGCCTGATTAATTCATGCGTATTCGGCCATGAGTCATTAAATATTTGTATTCAATACTATAGATAATTTACCGCAAAGACCGCATTGACACAGAGTTCATGGCCGAATATCGCACCCGAAGGGCGGCCAATTTCACCGCATCCAGCCACGAGTCATCGCCTTGCGGTAGAATGCCACAGCTGCGGCTTGTCTCGTGGCAGCCTGCGGCAAACTTGGCTCGTGAATTAAGCAGGCTAGACTGGCAAAAAATGGAGTACCCACGGTCGTCCTCGGCCGTGGCGCTTCTGGAGCTGTATGAAAAATAGAGACAAACCGAATATTCTGATTATTCAGACTGACAGCCATGATGGACGGGCGGCGGGCTTCATGGGGCATCCCGCTTTGCACCATGCCACTCCGAATATCGACCGTCTTGCCGCCAATGGGGTTGTCTTCGAAGACTTCCATTGCAATTATCCGCTCTGCTGTCCGTCACGGGCCAGCACCTGGAGCGGCCGATACCCCCATAACATCGGAGCCTGGAATAATTATTGCGGGTTGGCACCTGACGACGACACCTTTGCGACAGCACTTGCAAAAGAGGGATATCACGTAGGCGTTTTTGGCAAAACGGATTATCTGTCGGGCGCTCATAGTTTACCCTCACGTCTTGCAAGCTGGAGTCGGGCCGCCGCTATCCCGCGGCCAGTGCATGGTGAAAAAAATCCGCCCAAAGTTTTCAACGAGGACAAAGAACGGGTCCGTAGCGGCGACTGGCAGACCGTTGACGACGGAGTCAGGTGGCTTAAAGAGGCGGCGGTGGAGGAGAATCCGTTTCTGCTTTACCTGGGGATCAAGAGTCCGCATCCCGGTTTTTCCACTTCCGCCCGATACCTGGAGAAAATCCCCGAAGACAAGGTTTCTCTGCCGCCCGTGGATGCTCTTGAACATCCTTTGCTGCCCTTGCAGGAGTTACAGAAGAATTGGCGGCATGCCCTGGATGAAGAAGGTATGCTGTTGCGCCGGCGGGTTTATTTCGCCATGATCGCGGAAATCGACGCCATGGTCGGAAAGGTAATGGACGCTCTTGAAGCCAGCGGCCAAAGCGGCAACACCTGGGTGATTTTCACCAGTGACCACGGCGAAATGGCCGGCGAGCACGGACAATATATCAAGCTGACCCATTTCGAAGCCTCCAGCCGGGTGCCGCTGATTGTCAGCGGACCCGACGCGCAGGCTGGCAGACGTATCAAAACCGTGGCTTCGCTTGTCGATCTGTACCCGACACTTCTCGAACTGGGCGGCGCCAGCTTGCCGAATGATTGCGATGGACACTCGCTGGCGAACGAAGTCCGCGGTCTTCCGACCAGCCGCGCCGGGTACGCCTTCGCGGAATATCATGCCACGACCTGCCCGACGGGCTCTTTTATGCTGCGGGAAGGCGACTGGAAATACATTGCCTATCCTGGGTATCCATCGATGCTGTTTAATTTACGGGAAGACCCTGACGAACTGCATAACGTATGCGATGAAAATCCGGAAGTAAGTGGAGCCATGGAAAAACGATTGCGGGAAATTGTTGATTATGAGGCGGTGGACAGCCAGGCAAAGGAAGAGGACAGAAAACAGTTTTCCGCCTGGCGTGAGGACGCTCTGCGCGAGGGAACCTATGAGGAGCAGATGGTCGCCGTGTACAGCGGCGCCGGCCACCCTCCAGGACCGGTGCAGCCCTGGCGCGATGAAGACGAGGAACGCATCCGCCAGTGGCTGGCGGGCGAGACACCGTCGCTGCCGGAAATTTCGGAGGAAGGGGATGTCTAGCCTGAGGGTATGCGAAAAGGGGTCAGAAACGAGATTAAGGGGAAAGATTAGGGCAAAAGATTAAGGAGCGCACCCGTCTTATCCTAATCTTTCCTCTTAATCTTTCGCCTTAATCCAGAAAAATGTCAAGTCTCATATAAGCCCGACCGACGGCGCGGGGCGCCTGAGAATCCGGAGCTGGAAGCTCCGGCCACCATCTCGTCCGCCGGCGCGAAGCGCCTGATACCCCGAAGGAGAGACTTGTTGCGGCATATGAAACCTTGTCTCGCACCTTGTCCAGTGTTTTTTTGACTTTGGAATTAGGTTCGGGACAAGGTTAACAATGCGAAGTCTCACATAAGCAAACGAATGGAGCTTTTAATGAATAGCAATGCCGAACCGCATTTTGTCACTCTCTCTTTGGACGGCGAATGGGATTTCACTTACCAGGCCGATCCGGGCGAAGAATTGCAGCCGCCCGCCAAGGAAGCCTTTGACTGCCGCATGCCGGTGCCCGCCTACTGGGACGATCATCATGATCGCCTGGAAAAGAGCGAATTCTGGTCGCGTGATTGTGAATTCAATCCTTTCCGTCCGATCCGATTTCCGCTCGGTCAGGGCAAACCGCCCGACTGCTCACTGCCCTGGCTGATCGGCACGGGCTGGTATCGCAAATGTTTTACGGCGCCTTCCGATACCAGTCTGGCCCGCCTGCGGATCGGCGGGGCGGTGATGGATGTGACGGTGTTCGTCAACGGCCGATGGGTCGGAACCCATGAGGGACATCTTACTCCTGCCGTCTTCGAGCTGGGGCCGCATCTGAGCGCCGGCGGGGAAAACGAGTTGATCCTTGCCGTTTCCAACCGTCGCGGCGGACGCGCCAGTACAGTTATTCGCGGATACAAAGGCCGGTCGGCCGGCATTTACGACTCGGTGACATTGCATTGTGCATCCACCCGGGTGGATGATCTTTATATTCGATCCGGGGATGAGGATACCTTGCACTGGCAGGTCAGGCTGGCTGGAGCCGACCAGGCCTGCACTGTCGACTATGCGCTCTATGATGCTGATGGGGGCGTGGTCCTCAGCGGTGAAGAATCCGTAAGCGGCAATTCACTTGCCTGGCAAACCGCTGCTGAGGACGTTATCTGTTGGTCGGATCGCCAGCCGAACCTTTATACGGCGGTGGTGGAAATTCGCGGCGGAGACCGAATACTCGACCGCTTGACCCAGCCTTTCGGCCGGCGGAGCATCACGACGGATGGGCACAAAATCCTGCTCAACGGCCAGCCGGTGTTTTTGCGGGGATACACGGAGCACGCTTATTTTCCGCTGACCTGCACGCCGCCCCGTGACAAGCGGAGCTATCGCGAGAATATCCGGGTCTTGCAGTCGCTGGGCTTCAACTATGTTCGCTTCCATACATGGGCGCCGCCGACACCTTATATCGAGGCCTGCAACGAACTCGGTATGCTGGTTCAGGTGGAGGCGCCGAACGGTTTCAGCGACGACGAGTGGGAAGAGCTGCTCGCAACCTATCGCAGGCATCCGGCGGTCGTACTCTACTGCTGCGGCAATGAAACCACATTGGACGATGCCATGCTCGACCGAATCGAGGATATGGGCCGCCGCTGTCACTCCTATGTGCCGGATGCGCTGTTTTGCCCGATGCACGCCATGAAGCGGGTCGATTGGGGGCTTGCTCCCGATGATCCGGGCGTGGTGACCGAACCCTTTCCGCATCATCCTGAACGCCTGGAACGTATTCAAACTTTTTCGGATGTGCTGGCACCCCAAAAAGGACCGCTGGGGATTGCTGCCGTGATTGATGATACCTCCCTCATTGAGCGGCGTATGTCCGTATATCGTCGTCCGGTGCTGGTGCATGAAATGGGGATTTTTGACACTTATATCGATCTGGATCTCGAAAACCGTTATCTCGACACTCGAATCGGCCCGGGGCTCTACACCGCGGCGCGAGAATACCTGCAGCGCGAAGGCCTGCACAAACGGGCGCCGCGTTATTACGCCAACGCCAGTCGTCGCGTGGCCGCTTTGCGCAAAGCCTATGTGGAAAAGGTCCGTCTGTTAAATCCAGTGGCGGG
>PUNB01000044.1 GCA_003552565.1 Lentisphaerota bacterium | reverse complement strand
GCTTCTTGTAAAAACCATAGATGAAAAAACAGCGGCAGCAGAATGCAGACAAGCAGAGCGGCGGTGGTGATGGCATGCAGAATAATATTTCTCATTGCCACCCCGATGTCCATTAATCGGTAACGGCAGATGGCGTAGGCGGTGCAGGAAGTCCAGACCAGAGGGAAAGCTGAGCCGAGCAGGTAGTATTGGTAGTGGTAGGTAAAATAAGGTAGAATAAAGATGCAGAAGTAAGCGCCTGCCAATGTGATGATGAGTCCGCCTAAACAGTAATTAGCCTGCATTTTTTCTTTTCCGCTGGTCGTTTTGCGACGGCTTTGTACGAAGTTGTAGATTATCCAGCAGATCAATAATGTATTGAAAGCAATGTAAAGGGGATAAAGCAGACCGAATCCAGGAGTCGGTCCTTCAGGCTTGTAGATCACGGATTCCTGGATTAGAGGAGTAAAGCTGAGAATAGACAAAGCCAACGTACAGAACGCGACTGTTATGACGGTTGCCTTTCTGGGGGAAGGATGATAAATCTCCGGAAATTGCCAGCTGATCAGGAGTCCGCTGAAAGGGATGTAAATGGCAATTGCGTGAGAAAGTCTCCCCACCATTTCGAAAATTGCCGGGTCGTTAGTTAAACTGAGTAAAAATAGTGAGAACCCCCAAGTGCCGGTTGCAAGGCTGAAAAAGACAAATAAGAAATGGACCGGTCGGTTATGGCGCCGCCATAACATAGCGCTTGCCAAAACACAATTCGCCAAGCCGGCGGCTAAAATAGTGAAACTGATCCAAGCCATGACAAGTCGTTCAACCTGAATTTAACAGGCTGATTTTTCATTTTACGATTGAGATAACTATTTGAGGCAATTGGAGAACTCTCCTCTACAGCTCATTCATCATGTTTTTTTAGTATCAATGCCGCGTCGCTGCCGTTGAAGCCGTGCCCAAACACCATGGCCAATCGAATTCGGTTGCGGCGAGCTTGGTTTGGAACATAATCCAAATCGCAAGAAGGATCGAGATTTTCATAATTTATAGTTGGGGGGATAAAACTGTCGTTCATAGCTTTTATCGTGGCGACAGTTTGTAGATGGCCGGCAGCGTTTAATGGAATACCAATCATCGATTTTATTGAACTTAACGGTAACCGATAAGCATGCTCACCATAAACCTTTTTTATTGCTGCGGTTTCCGAAATATCCAGCTTGGGGTCGCTGACACCATTGCATCCAATATAATCAATTCTTTCTGGCGAAACGTTGGCTCTGGTCAATGCAGTCCGCATACTGGCGGCCATACCTGAACAGAGATTATCTTGGGTTTGATCTTGTTTATAGCCGATTCCGCTTGTGCCCCACCCCAGAATTTCGGCCAGGATCGGCACTCCGCGTCGTCTTGCTTGATCATATTCTTCTACTAGGAAGGTAGCGGCTCCTTCTCCTAGGACACCGCCGTCGCGTTTGGCATCAAAAGGGCAGCTGACTTTTTCCGGGTCATGATATCGAGCTGACAGAAGGCCGGCTCTGCAGAAAAAAGCGAAAGCGTAGTATGTGAGAGTTGCGTCTCCTGAGATACAGAGCATGGAAGAACAGTGCCCAGAGCCGATATGTTCGGCTGCATAACCAAGTGAATTGAGACCCGAAGTGCAGCCGGTTGACAATGTCATAACATCATCTTGAAATCCTGTTATTCTGCCTGTCTCAGATGCGGTTGAATGAGGAAATATTTTACTGATTACGGTAGGGGGAAGTTTTCGATAACCACCCTTTTGAATGCTTTCCACAGCTGATTCAATCGCTTCTTGTGATGAGTTGCTAATTCCGCCTACCACGCCCAGCGGGCCTTCGCCGGGTCTTTGTTTCCATTGCGCGTCCTCCAGCGCCATCAAGGCGGAAGCCACACCTAATTGCGCTGGTCGCGCCATCATTCGCAGGTCTTTGCGGTCAAAATAATCGCGCGGGTCGAAACCTTTCACCTCGGCGGCGATTTTCACTGGATAATCACTTGGATCGAAAAGTGTAATGGGACCGACCCCGGAACGGCCGGCCAGTAAATTACTCCAGAAATCCTCGACGTTATTGCCGATCGGGGTTATAGCTCCCATGCCGGTGATTACCGCTCGCTGTTTCATTCGTTGGTCGCTTTCTTTTCTTTGCTTTTTCCCCCAAGCCATGGCCGGGGGATGAAACCGGGCACTTCGGCGGCGTATTTCTCGTACTCATCCCCGAACCCGAGACGAAGGTAGTTTTCTTCAAAGCGGGCACGCGCAACTTCCATGGGCACGAATGCCGCCAGTCCGAACAGCAAAGCCCAGTAAGTGTTGAAAATCAGCGGAATCGCCAGACATTCCAGACAGGCTCCGGTATAGAGAGGATGACGGATCACTCCGTAAGGACCGCCGCGGATAAGCTGGCTTTCCTCGCTTTCTTTTGCTTGGTCAAGCTGCACCGCCCAGTGCCGTCCCAGATGCATAAAAGACCAGTATCTCAGGCCTAACGCGGCCAGGTAAATCAGCAGCCCGAATATAGTTGCGGCGAAATGAGCAATCCCTTGTTGGCTCAGAAAAAATTCCGCCGTGATGAAGTACATTGTTCCTGTGTAAGTCAGTCCCACCGCCACCGCTGTCCAGTCTTTCTTGACTGATAAAAGATTGCCGCGCGGCATGCGGAAAATCATGGCGTACAGCTTTTCAGTGAAAATCGCACATAAAACGCCGGCGAACAGCCAGCCGCCGGCAAAGGGGTCATGGAGAAAATAGTATATGGCGAAAGGCGCCGGCGGCAGCAGGAAAACCAGGAGCAGAACTATCAACATTAACAGGGAGAGAAACTTTTGCATGAGGTATGGCTTTTTCGGCGCTTATTATTATTTCGGCCACAAAATGGCAGGTTCACAATATGCTTAACTTACTTGGATAGGCGGAAATTTCAATACGCGGCTTGATCTTTAAAGACAAAGGATAAGGATTGTAAGCCGTCAGTGAAAGGTGGAAATATCGTGCCGGTTGATCCGCCTAAGGCGGAACGACTACGGACTACGATTCGAGCGTATCCAATCGTCCACCGTAGTCGTCGCCGTAGTCGTATATCGAAACTAGAGGCACTTTGCACCTGCGACTGACGCATTACATAGAATTTTTGAACACAAAGAGAAGGATTTTTATGGAAAGTGGCATTTCAGGCCTGGCAAATTATATTAATCTTTCTTGCCCGACGCATCCGCCAGCGTAGCTCAGTTGGTAGAGCAGCTCATTCGTAATGAGCAGGTCACCGGTTCGAGTCCGGTCGCTGGCTCCAGTTGTATTCCTTTCGATCAGTCTGTCTGAGCCACACGAAGAGTGGTCAGATCCCCGCGAGCCAATGGGATTACCCTAAACCCAAATCAAATCGTTTATCTTGCCCTTGTAAACCCAGTCGTCCGATCTCTCAACCAACCCCTTGCGCACTGGATTCTGAGCCACGTATTCCAGCTTCCGGATATAATGTTCCTGTGACCGCATCTGGGTATCCCAGCAATCGGGCAGCCACTGTTTTCTCAAAGCCGATGCTTTTTGGCTGACCAGTCGCTTCCAGTATTTCGTCCAGACCTTCACCGCGGGTGTATTGTGGGTGCCAGGAGCACAGAAAAGATGGATATGGTCGGGCATGATCAGGTAATTTCCAACTGCCCAAACCTGCGCGGTTTTCCAGGCTGTACGTAGTGCATCGTGCACAGTGGCATTTGTCAGCATGGTTCGCCGTTTTGCAGTGCATACCGTGACGTGCAGAATGATCGGGGTGTTATGTTGACGCACCGGCGGAGGATGTGCCGGATGGTGACGTAATGTTTTTGGCGATTGATCTGGTGGTTTATGCATGTTTATTATATATTAGTTTCAGCTCGCGGGGACGCTCGCCCTCCAATGGCTCGCGGGGACGCTCTCCAATGGCTCGCGGGGACGCTCGCCCTCCAGCTTGTCGGCTGTCCAGTAATTCGGGTGATTTTTAAAGAACGCTTTGGTTTCGCCACGCGGTTCATGGGCATAATTCCTGGCGATTCTTCGCGCGTAATGATTTCAGTCTTTCGTCGTCCGCCTGAATAATCGAAGTATCTTTCAGATTCCTTTCCAGCCAGTCTAATGATTCAGTTATGAATTCCCAGCCAGGCACAGGTTCGGGTAAGCGGTAGTGTACCCAGCGGCCGACTTTGCGGGACTCAACCATTCTGGCCTGGTAGAGAATCTGCATGTGTTTAGAGGTTGTCGAAGGCGCCAGTTGTAAAAGCTCCTGGATCTGGCAGGCGCACAGTTCTCCATGGCGCAGAGCCATCAGAACGCGCACTCGGTTTTCATCCGCCAGTGCTTTAGTCACGGCGATAAACTCTCTCATTTTCAGCTTCCTTATGAGGGGTCGGTATTCGTTGATTCGTCAATAGTCGAAATCTAGTTATCTTTGGAAAGAAAGCAAGGATAGACGTTGCACATTATGACTAGCCTGATTAATTCACGCGAATTTGGCCATGGCTTTTTGTTTTGAACAGAAGTTAACGAAGGCAACAAAGAGAAGGAAAATGTAAATTTCGGGG
>PUNB01000104.1 GCA_003552565.1 Lentisphaerota bacterium | reverse complement strand
CTGAATGTTGAGGTGAAATCAGGTTTCTTGAGCATAAAAAATCAAAATTCAGAATTCAACATTCAATATTCAGAATTTAAATGGTACCGTTGAATTTTCCTTGAGGTAAAGAATTCTGAATCTTTCGCCTTAATCCAATTGGCCGTGGAACGCACAGCAACTTTCGAGCTTGTGAATTCCACAAAACCTTTTTCGCATAACCTCTAGGTTGACTTGATGGCGAAATGACAAATTCGGGGTCACCGAGTCATGCAGTCAAATAAACAATCGTCCAGCGAAACGTCCGAAGACCCCCGCCTGCTCGTCAGGCGGGTGAATATGTTCATTGGCTAAAAGCACCGCCACCCCCCTCTCTACCTTTTCCGCCGTCAGTGACGGCGGAAAAAAGGGGGGGCGGCACGCTGCTAGCTGTTGAACATCGCCCCGGGCGCGCAAGGCGCCCGGTGGCGGACGGGCTTGTATGAGATTTAGTCTTTTAATGGCCACAAAAAACACCCGACTCCGCAAAGCCTACGGCGCGGCATGCAAAAAGGTACAAAAAAATGGAGCGGCCTTGTCCTCGCGGCCATTAAGGTGTGCTCGCAGGGGAACAGGCGCTTTTTTTGGCTCGCGAGGACCTGACACACTTTCAAAAGTTCAATATTCATCATTTTAACAGTAAATAATTCCAATTACTAACCATAGCTAAAACAATTCCAGCTGGCTGTCGTCATTGTTCTCCCCCGAGGCTGAAGTTTGCGGTTGCTGATTTTCAATATCGCTGTCGGAGTCAGTCGGACGATTCCCTTCCTCCAGCAGCCGCGTAAACTCATCTTCTTCAATGACTTTTACCTGCATTCTTTCCGCCTTGGCCTTCTTCGAGCCTGGATTTTCACCGACAATAAGAAAATCGGTTTTTCCGCTCACACTGTCGGTCACCTTGGCGCCGAGCGACTGCAGTTTATCCTTTGCCTGATCACGGGTCATGCTTTGCAGGCTGCCGGTTATAACGCAGGTGGTGTTGAAGAAAACCGAGTCCGTTCCATCGGCGGCAACATTAATCCTTTCAGATTCTTCCGCCAGTTTTAATCCCGCCTGCTTCAAGCGAACCAATAAATCATGATTGGCCGGGTTACGGAAAAATTCCACTATGCTTTCGGCCATGGCCGGCCCCACCTCGGGAATTTCCTGTAAAGTCGCGGTGTCCGCCTGAGCCAGTTCTTCCATATCGCCGAAATGTTCCATCAGCAGCTGGGCCGCCCGACTGCCCACATGCCGAATCCCCAGTCCGAACAACAGTCTCCAGGGCGGGTTCTGTTTGCTCTTCTCAATTGCCTGCCGCATTCTTTCGGTCGACTTCTCTCCGAGCCCGGGGAAGTCCTTCAGCTTGCGCCAGTCTTCATCCTTGAGAAAATACAAGTCCACCGGCGACTGAACAAAGTCATTGTTCACCAGCAGATCAACCATTGCTTCGCCGATGGATTCTATATCCATGGCTCCGCGGCTGGAAAAATGGATCAGCCGTTCTCTTACCTGCGCCGGACAGGCCGGGTTGACACAGCGCACCGCCACTTCATTTTCAGAACGCACCGTCGGGCTTTCGCAGCACGGGCAGAACATAGGTATGTTTACCTCTTTTTCATTGCCCTGCCGTTTTTCCGGAAACACCTTGAGAACCGCGGGGATAACATCGCCGGCTTTTTCAATTTCCACTTGATCACCTTCACGAATATCCTTTCTTTTCAGTTCACTGAAATTATGCAGAGTGGCCCGGCTCACGGTGCTGCCGGCAAGTGAAACGGGTTCCAGTTCAGCCACCGGTGTCAAAGTGCCGGTGCGTCCGACCTGCACAACGATAGAATTGACTCTGGTCACCGCTCTTTCCGCGGAATATTTATAGGCGATCGCCCAGCGCGGCGCCCGGGAAGTGCTGCCGAGGACGCGGCGCTCCTGAAACGAATCCACCTTGATCACCGCCCCGTCGATCTCATAACTGTAGTCGGTGCGCTTCGCCGCCAGCTCCTCCACCGCCTCCAGAGCTTCTTCTATTCCTTCCCGGCGAAACACTTCTCGGGGTGTCGGCAGCCCCCAGGCGCGCAGCTGTTGAATCAAACCCCACTGAGTGTCCACATTCTCCCCCCTCACCTCCCCGCAGGCGTAGAAAAGCACCCGTAAAGGGCGCTGGGAGACAAGGTTCGGATCTAGAAGTTTCAACGAACCAGCGGCGGCATTGCGGGCGTTGGCGAAAACATTCTCGCCCCTTTCCCGACGGCCTGTATTCAACCGGAAAAAATCTTCTTTAGGAATAAAGATCTCGCCCCTCGCTTCAAACACGGAAGGCGGTGTGCCGGATTCCCGAAGGCGCAGCGGCAGGCCTTTGATGGTCCTGACATTGACGGTTATGTCGTCGCCTTCAACCCCGTTCCCGCGAGTGAGAGCCAAAGTCATGCGGCCGTTTTCGTAACGAACACTGACACTGACTCCGTCAATCTTCGGTTCGACAGTATAGACAGGTTTATCAATCCCCAGACCTTGTCGCACCCGGCGGTCAAAATCACGCAATTCCGCGTGATTATAAGTATTATCGAGGCTCTGCATCACCACCGAATGAGGGCGGGATACAAATTCCGTCAGCGGCTCGCCGCCGACTTTCCGAGTGGGAGAGTCAGTGTCTATTAAATCCGGATATTGTTCCTCCAGTTCCTGCAATTCCCGAAACAGCTGATCATATTCCTGATCGGAAATTTCCGGCGCAGCCTCGACATAATACAGACGATCATGCTTTTCGATTTTCTGCCGCAGCTCGTTTATACGCTGTATCGCTTTCTGTTTATTCATAACTAAAGTGGTTCCCATTTTTCTGAACTGAACCTTTAAAGCTTTCCGATTTTATTGGTGTTCTCCGATGAAAAAAAATGAAAAGTTCAGTTATTTCAGCCGCCCCCGCAATATTGCTTATGAACCTGCAAGGCGAAAGAGTCTGTCATGCCGGCGATATAATCGGCTACCGCCAAGGCTGGGGAAAACTGACCGACCCGCCGGCGAGAGCGACGGCCCAGGGACTCAGGGTGGCTCAGAAAGTAGTGGAATAAATCCTCCACCACTTTGCCCATTCGCGCGTTTATGCGGGCGATTTCCGAATGCTTGTAAAGGTTGGTGAACAGAAAATCCCGCAGCTCCTTGGTCAAGGGTTTTATTTCAGCGGAGAAGTCAACCATTCTGCCGTCCGCCCGTTTCACTTCCTCGGCGGACTGCGGAGCAGCCTGTTGCAGATTGCGCATAGAATTAAGAATCGCGTCTCCGGCCAGATTGTCAATCAGACAGCGCACCGTATAAGCGATTATTCTGGGTTGACTTATCCGTTCACCGTTTTTCAGGGCGCAATCCCGAGCCAGCCGCCACAAACGCACATTCGTCAGCAATTCCTGATCTTTCAGCAGGCCGGCATCCAGTCCATCGTCGACATCATGACCGTAATAGGCCAGATCATCGGCCAGGTCGGCGATCTGCGCCTCGATCCCCGGCTGTGCGGGAAGGATTTCATCATCCAAGCGGCATTCCCCTTCCCCTCGGTGTTTAACCAGCCCTCGGCGGACTTCAAGACACAGATTCAGTCCTTCAAATCCGGGATATTTTTCCTCCAGCTCGTCCACCACCCGCAGAGCCTGCTGGTTGTGTTCGAAACCGGTGCCTGCATGTTCTCGCAAAAGCCGATCAAGAACGTTTTCCCCCTGGTGCCCGAATGGAGTATGCCCCAAATCATGCGCCAGAGCAATGGTTTCGGTTAAATCTTCATTGACTCCAAGCCGGCGGGCAACGGTCCGGGCCAGAGCTTCAACCTCAATGGTATGAGTCAGGCGGGTGCGGAAATGATCGCCGGAACCACTTAAAAACACCTGAGTCTTGCCGTCCAGGCGCCGAAAGGCGCGCGAGTGAATCACCCGGTCTCGATCCCGCTGAAAAGGTGAACGAAAAGTATGTGAGGGTTCATTGATCCGCCGGCGGCCGCCATTCTCAAAAGAACGAACGGCGTAAGGAGCCAGATCCCGTTCGGAACGGAACACATCGAATTCACTTATGTTTCTCAAATTGCTTCTCCGCGTTCGACTAAATTTAGCCTTCAAAAGGATAATCTGTTGCTCCGCCGTGGACAAGCCCGGCGGAGGTGTAACCCTTCTCCGCACCCCCTGCATTTACCATAACCAACCTAACATAGATTTGCAAAGAGGGATTGTGTGAAACACGGAGTTTAATAGCCACAAAAAACACCCGACTCCGCAAAGCCTACGTCGCGGCATGCAAAAAGGCACAAAAATGGAGCGGCCGCGTCCTCGCGGCCATTAAGAGGTGGTCGCGAGGGAACGAGCTCTGTTTTGGCTCGCGGGGACCTGACCACTCTTCGTGTGGCTCAGGCAAGCTGCTCGCCCTCCATTATATGGCAGCGAGGACGCGGCCGCTCCCGAGGTGTTGCCCAAGACCAAGTCTCTCCCCCGAGGTATGTGGCCTATCGCGCCGGCGGTCGGGCTTATGTGAGACTTGACATTTTTATGGATTAGGGCGAAATATTAGGAGGAAAGATTCAGATATCTTGATCTCTTGTGCTTGAATGCCTTTTTTTTCCGGAAAATGGCAGTGGTG
>PUNB01000249.1 GCA_003552565.1 Lentisphaerota bacterium | reverse complement strand
GATAAGATGACCGCCAAACTTGCCAGTGTCTGGAAACGAGAAGAAGATGAAGAGCACATGGAATGAGGTGCGAGACAAGGTGCGAGACGATGAAAACATTAAAACCAATCGGATTTCGGTTCGGGACAAGGTGCGAGACAAGGTTTTTTCAGTACAAATTCGGCACACTCCCCCCTTCCGGACGGGGTCTGGCAAGCTTCCTTTTTGCCGCTCTCACACGTTCTTCGTCACTGAAGATCTATCCAGATCGGACTGGTCCACTGATGAGCGCCGTTATTATCCACAATTCGAGCGTAATAAACCACGAATGGCTGATTATGATATCGACAATCCCGCAGAGCTATCTTATCCAGCGGCTCATCGTCGATGAAGAGGACTTCATTGACCTCCTCAGTCAATTGTCTCCCCCGCAGTTGCTGAGACTCCAGAGCGACACCGTTGCGCATTAGGGTTACTGTGGCAATTTTGGCATCATGAAGCGTCAGATAAACCCTGACTTGTCGCTGTCGCCGCAATTCTGCATCCGCCGCAATCTCACGCCCCATGGACACCTCGCCAATGCGCATATCAATCAGTGACTGAACGTGGGTGGTGGCGTAGCAGTTCCGATGTCGCAGGGAGCTGAATAAAGCCGGACGAGTAAGTTCCGGCGACCGCACCGCCGTCAGTCCTTTATGCGCGTGGCCGTTGAGCATCGTCACTCGGAAAGGTTCAGTGCGGAAATGATGCACACTGCCTGGCAGAGTGGCGTGGTCATCACTGGCGGCCATAACACCGAAACGCGCTCCAGCCTGCAAGGCATCGGTGAAATATGAAACATCATCATTATTACCGCCGCTGATCGGCATATGTGAACAGCGCATCTCCGAAGATCCCCAGCTCGAGTATATTTCAAAAAGCGGCTCTCGCGTCGGATCGTGATACGGCTCGTTCCAGCTGCGGTATTTATTCGATCTGCCCGTGTGGTGCGGCACCGAGAAGTACTCTCTGCCGGTCGCGTCCATCTGGCGCCACAACTCTTCCAGATGCACTGTTGGAGAACCTCCCCGCATGTCTTCTCTGTCGAGCCAGAAATAGGGAGCGTCCTCATCGGCGAAATAAACATTGTTATCGCCGCCAAACCCCTGAGCGTGCGAGCTTTCATAGGCCAGCATAGTAACAAACTCACCGGGGAGATTATACCTTTGCACCAATTCCTGCAGGCGCGGCCAGCGCTGCGGATCGCTGGCGATGCCGCGCAGATGATCAGCCGCCGCCGCGAAATCGAGCATCGACACTTCTCGGGCGTACTGATAGCACCACTCCGGATCGAGACAGCGCCAAGCATGACAGTTTGAGTAACTGGTATGAACATGCAGATCTCCCCAGTAAATTCTGTAGGGCGGCTCATCGAAAATCCAGGCGGGATTGGAGGGCACCACCGGCTTTATCCAGGGTGTCTCCGGGGTTTCAACCCGAGCCCGCGCCACCGCCACCTCCGGGCCGACGGCCCGCAGACCGTCAATCCTGGCCGAACTGGTTCCCGGATCAAAACGGAACTGTTCGGGCAGCCCTTCAATGCCGATGGAATGCTCGAAAGAGAGCTTGTTCGGCACATTTTCCACCGGCAGTCCATCCGCTGCGACAACCTGAATCCGCAGGGAGAATTCTTCATCCCGGGCGAGGATCGAGGGTATTCGCAGTTGTATTCGCCAGTCAATCACCCGCGCAATATTGCGGGCCTGCAGTAATAAATCCTTATCCATATTCATTTTCCGAAAGGTTTATGTGTACTTCCGTATTGACGCTTTCGCCGGGCTGAATAATTTTCAGAGTGCCGCGCTCCCGTTCACTGGAAGCACCTTCGACATGACAGTTGCCGGGTTCCAACCCAAGCACATATTCGCTTTCACCCATCTGCTTCCACTGAGTGATCCATGGCAGTTCATCTTTTCGGCAGGCTGTTTCCAGCCGCAGCCCCAATTCGGGATTACACAGAGCGATGCGGGAGAAGCCTGTTTCATCGGCGGGAATGTCGTGGTAAAAACACTGTTCCGTCCAACCCGGCTGCGGTTCCGCGCATTGAGCCCATTGATCCATCCCGGCGGCCGCCGTTTCATCCCGGGCTTCAACTGAATGTTCCGGCGCCTCTAAGTACGCCTTCGGAGACAGTAAAGGATAGCCGAGATTGATGTGGTAAAGGATCATTAGTCGACTCGGGCGCGGACCGCGATTGTATATCCGATCCTGGATTTTTATACTGGACTCCCCCATGGCGGTGGAAATCCGCCGGTGCAGATGCAGATTTTCTCCGAACATGGAAGCTTGCCGCATAGTGCCGCACACACACAAACGCAAGGTTCCGTCTTCGAAATCCTCCGAAACCGAACAATTCTCCGCCGGCAAATGGGAAAGCAGACCATGCAGACCGACTTCCTCGCCATCGAAATCATCCGGTGCACCCACATTGGTCAGGCCGCAGCCGGTCAGCAAACCGCCCCCCCAGGTGCGCAGCCAGCCCGCACCCGCGGGTTGATAAAAGGCCGAAAGGGTGTCCCCGGCCGGCGCCTGGAAAGATAAAGGTACGCCCTTGTAAGAAGCGGGGCCGATGTCCATACCCCGATCCGGATAAACCGAGAACCGCAAACCGGCACCGTTGTCGACTTCAAAACAACGATTTCCCCGCGCCCGGCCGTCATCCATCAGAAAACGCCGGATGCCGGCGATCTGCCGCTGATCACAGGTGAATCGACGCAGTTGCTCCGGAGCCAAGCGGGCATAATCATACTTCATTATTTCGGTTCCTTTTCATCCGCTTATGTGAGACTTGACATTTTTATGGATTAGGGCGAAAGATTAAGAGGAAAGATTAGGAAAAAACGGGTGCGCCCCTTAATCTTTTGTCCTGATCTTTCGCCTTAATCGGCCATGTAACACCCTCTAAGTCTCTCCCTCGGGGTATCAGGCGCATCGCGCCGGCGGTCGGGCTTGTATTTAATTACTGTGCAGACGCATCACTTAAGGCCACTCTCATGCCAATCAGAGAATAAGAGGTGGTCAATTCCGGAACGCTTTCCATATATCGGGCGGCTTCTTCATTTATCCAGGAACCATCCTGACGCTGCAGTTCAATAAGTTTGTTCATCAAATCTTCACGCCAGTCTCGCTCTTCTCCGTCCGCCAGCTCCAATGTCCCGCGCCCGTAAGCCCGCATGGCTTTGGCGAAAGTCCACAGATAATAGTAATGAGCCTCCGGTCCGATCACGGGATTCTCATCAAGGGTATAGTTTTGTTTCAGCCAGTTCACCGCCGCCCGCACCCGGGGATCATCTCTTTCAACTCCGGCGTAAAGCAGACTTTTCAGGCCGCCGACAGTGGTGGCTCCGTAAGAAATCGGCTCGCCTTCGAACTCGTCGGTCGTGGCCTCCCGAATGCGGCATTGATCGGGACGGTAAACAAAACCGCCATCGATTACACTGTCCGGATCCGGCTGCCAGTCATCGTCTGCATCCTCGGGGATGTGCTGAACCGAACGCAAGTATATTTCCGCCCGTCTCCAGGTTGCCCTTGATTCTTCGGCTTCGGCAGTGTCCCTGTCCAGATGATCGGTCAGGTAGAGCGCCTCCAAGGCGAACTGAGGATTGGAAAGGTCCGGCACTGTCGCCCCCCCGGAGCCGTAGCCGATGCCGCCGTAAAAAGGTGAGTCCGGTTCGCGAGGGTGCTCATCATGCTCCTCCCGCAACTGGAGTTCCTGGAGGAAATTCCGGGCCTGACGCATGGCTTCCTCGTCTTCCGGGCGATCAAGCATATCCAGAGCCACCAGAGCCATTGAGGTTGTGTAATTAGGATACTCTCCGGCAACGCCGAAAAAAGCGCCGCTGGGCTGCTGATGTTCCAGGATGAACTCGCGCCCTTTTTCCAAAGCTTGGTCTATCTCTCCCTCGAATTCTTCCATCTGATTCTGATACAATGCCTGCATCGCCAGAGCGGTTATCGCCGGCTCGCGGCCCCAGGCGCCATTGTCCGCCTGCTGCGCAAGCAGATATTCCACCCCTTCAGCGATGGATTTTTCGGCTTGTTCAAGCAGATCTTCGGAAACTTCCGCCAAAGCATTAAAACTTACAGCAAAAGACAGAAACATGGAAAATAATGAAATCGACATTCTGGTTGACATAAAAGCACTCCTTAAGTTAAGGGTTGAATCTGGAATTTACCTCCCCCGTTCGATTCGGCATGCTGTTCTTTTATCGGCATCAACGACCTCCGGGTCTCCGACAATACGCAGTCGAAATAGTTCCGACTTGAATCCACCAGCGTCCCATTTCTTCGAGTTATGGGATGACAGTGATTTGAATCATGAATCATGTCCGAAGGGAGAGATTTCCCGCAGGCGTTTGATAATCGGCGCCATTTTCTCAATAACAAAATCGATTTCTTCCTCCGTGTTATAGCGGGACAGGCTGAACCTGACACTCCCGTGCAGCAGCGTTTCAGCCAGCCCCATAGCTCTCAATACATGCGACGGTTCAAGGCTGCCGGAAGTACAGGCTGAGCCGGAAGAAGCGGCAACATTAAACTGATCAAGCATCAGCAGAATGGACTCGCCCTCGATATATTCAAAGCTGATGTTGGTGGTGTTAGGCAGGCGGCTCAAGGGATTGCCGTTTACGCGGGCGCCGGGACAGGTTCGCAGTATGCCCTGTTCCAGCCTGTCCCGCAATCGGGCCATTTCGGTGTTCTCTTGTTCAATATACTCCCCGGCTGTTTCCATGGCCTGCCCCAGGGCGATTATTCCGGGTACATTTTCAGTGCCGGCCCGCAGCCCGAACTCCTGGTGTCCCCCGATCAGAAACTGATTGAAAGGAGTGCCCTTCTTAACATACATGGCGCCGACCCCTTTCGGAGCGTGCAGCTTGTGGCCGCTGAGAGAGAGAAAGTCAATATCGGCCCGCCCCAGATCAATAGGCACTTTCCCGACTGCCTGAACAGCATCGGTATGAAACAGCGCTCCGTGCTGATGGGCGATTTCAGCGATCTCATAAACCGGGTAAATATTGCCTGTTTCATTGTTGCCCCACATAATGGAAACCACCGCGGTGTCGTCGGTGATCATTTGCACCAAAGTATCCATGCACAACTGGCCGCGACGATTAACCGGCACGAACTCCACATGATACCCACGCTGCTGCAGAACCTTGCACAAACCGAGAACCGCCGGATGTTCGACCCGGCTGGTGACTACTTTGCGGCGGCGAATATCGTTTTCAAGAGCGCTTAAGATCGCCGCGTTATCCGACTCCGTGCCGCAGCTGGTGAAAATAATCTCTTCCGGCCGCGCTCCCACCAGAGCCGCCGCCTGCTCCCGGGCTTTTTCCACATGCTGACGCACCTGCCCGCCGAAGGAATGAACACTGGAGGCATTGCCGTACCATTCAGTCAGAAAAGGGGTCATTACATCGACCACCGCGGGGTCGACCTTCGTGGTGGCATTGTTGTCCAGATAAATAACAGAATCCGCTTTTTCCATGTGGACTAACCCTCCAATTCTTCTTCAACAGTCAGATTCTCGTCAACCAGTTCGCGCAGCTTCGCTTCCACCCAGCGTTTTAAGGTTATATGGGCGCTGGGACAGGAAGCGCAGGCGCCTTGCAGCTTGACGACTACCCGGTCGCCGTCAATGTCAATCAGTTCGATATCGCCGCCGTCGGCCCGGAGCCCGGGAGCAATCTGTTCATCAATGGTTTTCTGAATCAGAGATATCTTCTGCAGGTTAGTCAATTTTCTCTTCCCCCCGCCCTCTTCCGATTGAGCCTGCTGACGGGCTTTTTCTTCCCGCTCTCCTTTCATTTCATCCAGCAGTTTCTGGATGTCCGGCTTACAGCCGCCGCAGCCGCCGCCTGCTTTGGTATAATGAATGACCTCTTCCACATTCTCCAGATGATTGGCGGCGATGACCTCACGGATTTTTCTTTCCGTGACACTGAAACAATAACATACTGTCCGGTCCAGCCCCTCCGGATCATACTCCCCGCCATCATCGCCGACCGTGGCCACGCCCGGGCTTTCGCCCCGCAGCTTTTTAATCGCCGCCTGCAACGCTTCCATACCCATTACCGAGCAATGCATTTTTTCCTCCGGCAGCGAGCCGAGATATTCAGCTATGTCGTCATTAGTTAATTCCGCCGCCTGGTCAACCGTCTTGCCGGCGGCCAGTTCGGTTAAGGCGGAAGCGCTGGCAATGGCGCTGGCGCAACCGAAGGTCTGGAATTTGGCTTCCTCAATGCGCTCTTTGCTGTCATCCAGCCGTAAATACAGTTTAAGAGCGTCTCCGCATCTTAAATTGCCGACCTCGCCGACCGCGTCGGGCTTTTCAATCTCCCCGACATTTCGGGGGTTGAGAAAATGATCCATTACTTTTTTACTGTAATCCCACATATTATATTAATTCCTGGATTTAGAACTCTATCCCTAAACGCGCCTTAACACCTTCTCGATAATAATGCTTCACAGCCCGCATCTCAGTCACCAGATCGGCGATCTCCAACAATTCCGGCGGCGCCCGGCGGCCGGTGAGAATCACCTCAACCTCTGGAGAACGTTTTATTAAAACCCTTCGCAAAGAAGAAAAAGGAACAAGCCCATAGTCGAGAACCATGTTGATTTCATCAAGGATGACCACGCGGTATTCCCCGGACAACAGAATCGTCGAGACTTCCTCCAGTCCAGCCTGAGCGTTGGCTTTGTCTTTTTCGGCAGGACAACCGCGGATAAAACCGGGACTTCCGTAAAGGCGGGTCGTCACTTTATTCTCCAATTGTCGAAGGCTCAGCACTTCACTGCTGGGTTCGCCTTTCAGGAATTGGGCGAAGAAAACCCTCCTGCCGGCGCCGGCGGCACGCACCGCTAAACCGACTGCGGCCGAGGTTTTGCCCTTGCCGTCGCCAGTGTACACCTGCAATCGACCGCGGTCGATGTCGGCGTTATCCTGCCGGCGGACAGTGTTTTTTTCCTGATTCTCCATTCACGCTTTTTCAACGACGATATCCGAACTGACCTTTTCCCGCAGGACTCGTTCGATACCCTCTTTCAGCGTGATCATGGCGTGTGGACAGCCGCCGCAGGCACCCGTCAGTTTCAGAGTTACTTGCGGTCCTTTAATCGAAACCACTTCCAGATCCCCGCCGTCCGCCTGCAGGCTGCCGCGCAGTTCTTCCAAAACGTCTCTTATTTGTTGATCCATATCCATTTGATTTTAGAACTCCTTGGTTTGTCCAGAACGTTTATTAATGAGGAGATTGTCAACAAAATCCTGATTCCGTGATTCAGGATAATTCAAAGCATAACATAGTACGGAATTGGAAGTCAGTCAACCTGACTTCAGAAAATAAAAAGAAAATGATTATCGTTAATGGCCATATTTTGAAATCAGCGAAAAGAATGATCTTAAACCACTAATCCACACTAATAGTCGCAAAGCGAAGGAAGCCGGTTCGCGAATAGAATAGATGCCGCGGGTAAAAATGCTTCATTACGCACCGGGGGGGATAACTGGAGGTTATGCGAAAAGGTGTTTACGGTCTCTATATGCACAAAACAATAAAACTTTGTCTCGCACCTTGTCTGGTTTTCTGTCGATTCCTCATTTTTCAGACTAAATGCGAGACAAGGTGCGAGACTGAGACCTGAACACTGAAACCTGAAACCACGAAGTCTGACATCATACCCCCCCGCGCAAAATAAATTGTCAAAACAACAGCCGGGGTTACATTAGTAACATGAGGAAAACTTTAATCAACGCAACCGGTTTAGAGAAACGCTATCGCATGGGCGAAGTGGATGTTTACGCTCTAAGGGGAATTGACTTCAGTCTTTACAATCGTGAGCTGGCGGTGATTCTGGGCCAGAGCGGTTCAGGAAAAACAACCCTGGTCAATCTACTCGGAGGTATCGACCGGGCGACCGCCGGCGAATTGTATTTCGGCGACCTGCCGATTCATCGACTTAATGAAAATGAACTTACCGAATACCGGCGGATTCAGGTAGGATTCATCTTTCAGTTTTACAACCTCATGCCGAACCTGACGGCCACTGAAAATATTAAACTGGGCGCGCAGATCGCCCATGAACCGCTGGAGGCGGCGGATTTACTCGAAAAACTGGGACTGGCGGACCGGGCGGAACACTTCCCGGCGCAGCTTTCCGGCGGCGAACAACAGCGGATAGCCATTGCTCGCGCTTTGGCCAAAAATCCGCGCCTCCTGCTTTGCGATGAACCCACCGGCGCTCTGGATCTGCCGACCGGAAGACAGATTCTGGCTCTACTGAGAAGATTCTGTGATGAATACGGGAAAACCGTGGTCCTGATAACTCATAACGCCAATATCAGTGAAATGGCCGACCGGGTTATCTATTTGAAAGACGGCAAAGTCGAATGGTCGAAACGCAATGACACCCCTATTTCCCCGGAAGAGGTTGACTGGTGATTCTGTGGAGAAAAACCGGGCGCGACATGCTCTCCAACGCTGGATCCTATCTGGCCTGCCTGACGCTGGTGGTGATCGGCATGCTGGCTTTTCTGGCTTTCGCCATCGCCCGCGACAACCTGGTCTCGGCCCAGGAAAAACTTTACCGGGAACAGAACTTCGCCGACGGCTTCATTGAACTGGTGGCCATGCCGGAGCATCGACTGGCCACCCTTTCCCGCCTAGAAGGCATTGACGAGATTACCGGCCGCTTAGTCCGGGACGTCCGGGTCCATAAGCCGGGAGAAGACCGGCGGACGGAAACTTATCTGCGCCTGGTTTCCCTGGATTTAAGGGAAGAAAGCAGGTTGAATGATGTCCGCCTTGATCACGGCCGGCCGCTGCGCCGGGGTTTACTGGAAGCCTGGCTGGACAGTCAGTTTTTTGAAGCCAACAGCCTGGAGATCAGCGACAGCCTGCAGGTCATCGCCGGCGGCCGAGCCTGGGAATTCAACATCGCCGGCGCCGGCATAAGTCCCGAGTTCGTCTATCCTCTGCGCACCCAGCACGAAATATACAACGATCCAGAACTGTTCGGTATAGCATTTGTTTCACAAGAGATTATTTGGCAGCTTTTTCCAGATCAGGACAACTCGGTTAACAGTATAGTTTTTACACTTTCACCCGGAAGCGATTTTGATGGGGTGAAAGAACGGCTTGAATCACGCCTGGAACAGTACGGAGTGCTGGAAATATATCCGCGAGCCGATCAGAGAAGTCATTTCATTCTTCAGGAAGAGATCGAAATAATAAATAATTTCGCCACTTTCTTCCCGGTTCTGATCCTGCTTGTGGCGGCTTTTATTATCTATATTGTCCTGAAGCGGCTGGTCGAACAGCAGCGGGGACAGATCGGTATTTTGAAAGCTTTCGGTTATCGGCGGAGAGAAATTCTATTCCATTATTTTTCTTATCCCTTGATTCTGGCGGTTGCCGGTGGAGTTATCGGCTCTCTGTGCGGTATGTGGCTGGCCAACCCTCTGACGGAACTGCTTTACCAGTTTTTCTACCTGCCGGAAGTTTATCTCGGGTTTTCCTGGCATTATCTGGTCAGCAGCCTGCTGATTTGTGTTTCCGTTCTGGGATTCGCCGGCTATCAGGGATGCAAAACCGTTCTCCGCCTCAGTCCGGCCGAGGCGATGCAGCCCGCGGCACCGGTCAAGGTACGCCGGAATCTCCTGGAAAGTTTCCGCCTTTTCACCGCCATGCTGACAGTTCAAGGAAAAATGGCGGTGCGCAACCTTAACCGCAGCCGCAGCCGCACCGCGTTCGTTTTTTTCAGCCTCACAGTAAGCTGTGCTATAGTCGCCTTCACTTGGGGGCTGTGGTCGGAAACGATGCCTGATTTCATGTTTTATCAATATGAAAACCTGCGGACCTATGACGCCCGGGTAAATCTGGAAACGCCATTACCCAGAAAGTCAGTCATGCGGGAGGCGGAGCGTCTTGCAGAGGTGGTTAGAAGCGAGCCTCTCGCGGAAGTGCCGGCGACCCTCTCCCATAAATATCACCGGGAGGATGTCGGGATTATGGGTGTAGCAAAGGATGCCCGCTTGTACAATATTCTTGATCAGAATGGCGCTAGAATATCCCCCTCCCCGGCCGGCTTGATACTGTCCCGCAGGCTGGCGGATAACCTGGGAGCTTCCGTCGGCTCGACCCTGGAACTGGAAAGCGTTTACCTGCGAGACAAGGATGCTTCAGTGTCCGTGCCGGTTACGGCGATTATTCCGCAGTATATCGGAATGAATGCTTATATGACCATTGAAGGACTGGAAAAACTGCTGGATCAAGGAAATTTTGTCACCTCAGTCCTGCTGGAATTCAACCAGGAAGAAGCGAATCTCCAGGATCGGATAAACCGTTTGCGCGATGATTACGGCGAAAGCGATTATATCACCGGCATAGACAGCCGGCAGGAGCTGATAAAGACAATGATGGAATACTGGGAAATGGCCGGCTGGATGGTCTTTCTTTATGTCATGATCGGGGTGGCTTTCAGCTTCTCCATAATTTATATTTCCAGCCTGGTCATTCTCTCTGAAAGACAGCGCGAACTTGCTTCCATGCGAGTGCTGGGAATGTCCCGAAACGAGGTTTTCTCAGTCATAAGTTTTGAACAGTGGTTCATCGCTTTTTTCGCCATTCTCACCGGTCTGCCGCTCGGGCGGGCCATAATGGCCGGGTTCGCTCGGGAATGGAGCACCGATATGTACACTATGCCGGCGGAAATTTCCGCCTCATCACTGGCGGCCGGCGCCATTATCACCGTCATCTCAATCTGGGCCGCTCAACGTTTTTCAATCAGAAAAATCAAAAAACTTGATCTAGTTGAAGCATTAAAAACCAGAGAGTGAAAGCATGAAAAAATCAGTCAAAGCTGTTCTTTTATTTCTTGTTGTTATCATAGTCATTCTGCTGCTTCTTATTGACCGCCTGGGGCCGGGTCTGTCGGTGCAGGTTCGGGAAGTCTCCCCCGGAACTGTGCGCAGGGAAGTTACCGAGGAAGGTTATGTCAAGGCAGATGTTGAGCATACGGTTTATTCCCGCTTTCGAGCCCGAGTCGATAAGTTAAAGGTGCGGGACGGCGACCGGGTGGAAGCCGGGGGGTTGCTTATGACGCTCGACCGCCGGGAAATGGACTATAAAATCGATGAACTCCAGGCCCGGCTGGAAGCACTTAAAGGTGAAGAAATGAAACTCACGGAAGAACCGGGGAAAGCGGCAAAAACTGAAGCTGATTTAGCCGTCGCCCAGGCGCAGGCACAGTATGAAGCCGCCCGGAGAGAATACGAAAGGAGAAAAAAACTATACCATAAAGGCACTGTCAGTCAAGAGCATTATGATAAAACAAAAGACTTGCTTGTTGACTCTGAATATTACCTGGCGCGAGCCAGAAAAAAACTGCCGATACTGCGGGAATCCTACGATCCGCCGCCCGGCAGCCATGAAGTGATCGCGGCTCAACGGCAGGCCTTGCAAGCCCAAATCAACCTGATTCATCACCAGATTGAGGACTATGCCGTCAAGTCGCCGATTGCCGGAGTCGTGGGACGGCTGCTTCCGGAAGAAAAGGAACTGGTTGATCCGCAAACACCGCTGCTGACGATTTTTCAAGATGATCTTCTCCTGATTGAAGCGAAAGTTCTGGCCCGGGATTCCCTCTTTCTTGAACCGGGAATGCCGGTTCGGCTGACTCTCGAACTGGAAGACGAGGATGTGTACTTTCCAGGCAAAATACAAAAAATTGCCCCTCAGGCCGAAGAGGATGTCTCACCCCTCGGCCTGGAAGAACGAAGAGTGAAAATCACCGTTGAAGCTGAATTCCCGGCAGACTATAAAATCGGTCCGGGACATGAACTGGATGTCACCTTCACACTCAGAAAAAAAACCGATCAGCTGGCGGTTCCCAAAAGGTCCCTGTTTACGGTACAGGGGAATGACGCCGTCTTCGTGGTTGAGAACGGCCGAGCCGCTGTTCGAAAAGTGGAAACCGGTCTCTCCGGCAATCAGGAAACCGCAATTACCAGCGGGCTGAGCCCCAGAGACCTGGTGATAGTCAATCCCCGCCAGGAAGGCCTGGCGGAAGGCGTTCGGGTTGCCCCCATAGCGCAATCAGCTGACCAGTAAAGTATGCCTGTTTTTCACTGTCATCCCATAACTCGAAGAAATGGGATAATTTTCGCTTTTTTTGTGCTCAGGAGTTCGGATTTTTCGATACCCTCAGTTAGGACTTTTGGTCGGGTTGTGCTCAAATGTGTGTCCCCTTGTCTCGCACCTTGTCTCGCACTTAGTCCAAAAAATGAGGAATCGAAAGAAATCCAGACAAGGTGCGAGATCCGCCTGAGGCGGACAAGACTAGGTTTTATTATTCGTGCGTGTATAGATCATAAACACCTTTTCGCATACCCTCTAGCCACGGGCGTGAGCCCGTGGAAAAACGACAACAAAAAAAGGAGCCCCCGCCTTGTAGCGCCGTAGGCTTGGCGAAGGCGTAAGGGGGCGGCACACTGACTGACAACATGCGAGTCGTCGACCGGAACATCATCAAATTCGGCTTTTACGGTTTTCTAAAAAACCTGAAGTTTTTCGAGCCTTTTTTCTATCTCTACCTGCTGTCGATAGGTTTGAGTTTTTTTCAGATAGGGATCATCCTGTCGGCACGGGAACTAAGTTCCTATTTATTTGAAATACCCACGGGAGCGATTGCCGACGTATGGGGCAGAAAACGTTCCCTCCTGCTCTGCTTTATTCTGTACAGCGTTTCTTTTTTCCTATACTATATCTCACACTCTTTCTGGATGCTTCTGCCCGCCAGTGTGGTTTTCGGTCTCGGCGAAGCCTTCAGGCTGGGCACCCACAAAGCGATTATCTTCGATTACCTTGACGATCAGGGAATGAAAGACCAGAAAGCGAGGGTTTATGGTTTCACCCGGTCAGTGTCTCTCACGGGTTCAGCACTTTCAGCAATTGGAGCGGGTGTCATAGTGCTGCTGACCGAGAACTACCGTGCGGGCTTTCTCTTTTCCACAATCCCTTACCTAATGGCATTGGGTCTTGTGTTGACCTACCCGGCTTCACGTCATGACAGAGCAATATCCGGCACCGGACGTTTCCTGGAGCGTTTAAAACAACACGCCGCAGAGAGCCTGAACGGTCTCAGGAAGGTGAAAGATCTAAGAATTTCACTCGTCAATTCAGCCATATATGACAGTGCTTTCAAAGCTGCCAAGGATTACATTCAGCCAATGGTGCAGGCCATGATTATCGGCGGAGCGGCGGCCGGAGTTCACGGAGCGGTCGCGGCCGGTGAGGAAACCGCCGATACAATAGTAATAAGCGCTTTTTACCTCGTCATTTATCTTATAAGTGCTGTAAGCGCCCGGAAGGCCTATCTACTGAAAAACTTCTTCCGGAATTCTGAGAGCCCGCTGAATCTGCTTTTCCTGCTGAACGCTCTGACCTTCACCGGGATTGGGCTTGCCGCCGAGCGCAGTCTGCCGGTTTTAATCGGGTTTTTTATGCTGCTTTTCATCTTCTTCAACCTCAGACGCCCCATCCTGCTTGACCACCTCTCAAAACATATCCAGCCCCAGCAGCGCGCCACTATGCTGTCGATAGATTCGCAGCTGCGCTCATTGGGCGTGGTTATTCTGGCCCCGCTTCTCGGCCTGATCGCGGATCATCTGTCAATTCCCGTAATGTTTCTATCCCTGACCGCGGTACTTATGACGCTTTATTTAATCTTCCTGCGGTTTGAAGCCGTCAATGATTAATTAGATGTTGTAAAGGTGTTTACATTACATATTACGAATTACACATTATAGATTACGAATTATGAATAGCTTCTTGAGCACTCCGTGAAAAAATCTCTAAAATTGTCTTCAGACTTGATTTGCATTGCCATATTATGGTATTATAGTACTGATATACAGATTAAACAGCGGCGGAAATTTTGAACAAAAAAAACAGGAAAAACATAAAGATGAAAAGAAAAATTGTTCAGATAGATCAGGAAAAATGTGACGGCTGCGGTCTCTGTATCGAGGCCTGCCATGAGGGTGCCATCGAGCTGGTCAACGGTAAAGCTCAACTGGTCAGCGATATTTATTGCGACGGCCTGGGCGACTGTCTCGGGGAATGTCCGCGGGATGCCATAACCATAATCGAGCGCGAGGCTGATCCTTATGATGATGATGCGGTTCAACAGCGCTTACGCGAACAAAGCGCGAGCAAAACCGGACAACCTCCAGCCGCTTCCGGCGGCGGCTGTCCGGGTATGCGGATGATGCAGTTCGAGGACGATTCGCGGTCCCAGGTATCGCAAAAGGACGGCTCGGAACCGATTCAGCCCTCGGCTCTGCGGCAGTGGCCGATTCAGCTTGCTCTGGTTCCGGTCAACGCGCCTTACTGGCAGGACGCGGATATTCTTATAACAGCCGATTGCGTGGCCTACGCTCTGGGCGACTTCCAGTCGCGGCTGCTGCAGGGACGCAGAATGGTTGTGGCCTGCCCTAAACTGGATCAGCGCATTAATGATTATATCGAGAAAATGAGCGCTATTATCGAGTCTAATAATATAAACAGCCTGACGGTTGCCTACATGGAGGTGCCGTGCTGCCATGGCATGCTGCGAATAGCCGAACAAGCCGTCGCGGCCTCCGGCAAAAACATGCCCGTACGAAAGGTGAAAATCGGAATCCAGGGAGATGTTAAAGAGGATGAAGAGTCTTGATAGAAGTACACTGAGAGTGAAAGTTTGTATTAGTAAGCAGTAAATTGTAAATCGTAGTTGTCAAAAAGGGTTGCAGGTGGCAACCCAAGTCTGAACAGTCCCGCCGGAATGGTTCCGGCGGACCTTTAACCAGAAAAAACATAGGAGAATCTAATTATGAGTAACATGTTTTGTTATCAATGTGAACAGGCGGCTCGGAATGAAGGCTGCACCTCAATCGGAGTCTGCGGCAAACAGCCGGATACTTCGGCCATGCAGGATTTGGTCGTTCACGCTGTCAAAGGCGTATCCCAGTACGCTCATCGGGCCCGTCAACTGGGAGCCCGCGATCCGGAAGTGGATCAGGCAATGATCGAAGGGTTGTTCACCACGGTGACCAACGTAAACTTCGACACTGACCGGGTGGAGCAGGTCGCGCGCCGTCTGGGTTCGGCGAAAAAACGCGCCAGAGAGCTTTATGAAGAGGCGGCTGCTCGAGCCGGACAGACCCCCGAACAGCTTTCCGGCCCCGCGCAATGGGAGCCGGCGGCCGACTCCGAAGGGCTGAAACGTCAAGCGGAAGAAATCGGAATTGAGAAAAGAATATCCGCCAACGGCGAAGATGTGACAGGGCTTCAGGAACTGATTATTTACGGTTTGAAAGGTTCGGCGGCTTACGCTGATCATGCCCGCATCCTGGGGTATGACAACGAAGAAAACCTGGCCTTCTTCCATGAGACCCTCAGTTATCTGGCGGACAATCCTCAGGATGCTGAACAGCTGACTTCCACGGCTCTGCGCTGCGGTGAACTTAACTTGAAAGTCATGGCCCAGCTGAGCCAAGCACACACCGACACCTATGACCATCCGCAGCCGACCCCGGTGCGGATCACACCGGTCAAGGGCAAAGCGATCCTGGTCTCCGGCCACGATCTGCGCGATCTGGAGCTGCTTCTGCAGCAGACCGAAGGCACCGGCATCAATATCTACACCCATTCCGAAATGCTGCCGGCGCACGGTTATCCGAAGCTCAACAAGTATCCCCACCTGGCCGGCAATTACGGCGGTGCCTGGCAGGATCAGCGCCGGGAGTTCGACGCTTTCCCGGGCGCCATCCTCATGACCACTAACTGCATTCAGGAGCCGAAAGAATCATACCGGGATCGGATTTTCACCACCGGCCTGGTGGCCTGGCCCGGAGTGCAGCATATCGGCGAGGATAAGGATTTCACCCCGCTGATTGAAAAAGCCCTGGCGCAACCCGGTTTCAGCGAAGACGGCGAAGAAAAGAAAATTCTCACCGGCTTCGGTCATGACGCCGTGCTCGGGGTGGCGGACAAGGTGATTGACGGCGTGAAAAACGGCGCGATTCGTCATTTCTTCCTGATCGGCGGCTGTGACGGCGCTAAATCAGGCCGTAATTACTATACCGAATTTGCCGAAAAAGTGCCGGAGGATTGCGTGATTCTGACTCTGGCCTGCGGCAAATACCGCTTCAATAAAATGGATTTCGGCGACATCGGCGGTATTCCGCGGCTCCTGGATGTCGGCCAGTGCAATGACGCCTATTCAGCGATACAAATCGCCTCCGCCCTGGCGGGAGCCTTTGAGTGTGAGGTCAATGATCTGCCGCTGTCGATGGTACTCTCCTGGTACGAACAGAAGGCGGTGGCCATACTCCTGACCCTGCTGCACCTGGGAATCAGGAACATAAAACTGGGCCCCTCACTGCCGGCTTTCGTCACTCCGGCGGTGCTGAACGTTCTGGTTGAGAACTTCAACATCGCCCCGATCTCCACGGTCGAGGAGGATATGAAGCAGATTCTCGGCTGAATCGATTGATTATCTTGCACATCGGGCCGGGTCCGCCCCGGCTCGATGCGGCTTTGTAATGCTTCAGTCGCAGGTGCAAAGTGGTTCCAGTTTCGGTATACGACTACGGCGACGACTACGGTGGACGATTGGGTACGCTCGAATCGTAGTCCGTAGTCGTTCCGCCTGAGGCGGATCAACCGGCACGATATTTCCACCTTTCTCTGACGGCTTACGCCGCTTTTGGATGGATACGTTGAAAAAACAAAAAAGAAGATTATTATACATTGTATTTCCCGATATTCTGGCCAGTAGGGAAATCGGCTAACTCAAGAATCAGTTGTTCTGTGATAAAAGATGATTGATATTTGCAGGTCACAGGCGTAATCATATTGCTATGAGCAAATGGGACAAAATACTTGAACGAGTGCTGCGCGGCACGAGCGATGCCAATATTGCATTTGATGATCTATGCCGACTGCTTGAACGCCTAGGATTTGAGAGAAGAACGCATGGCAGTCACAATGTTTTTAGACGAGAAGGGATTATGGAAAAACCGAACTTGCAGCGCAGCGGCAGTCACGCAAAAGCCTATCAGGTACGTCAGGTACGAGAAATTATTCTGCGGTATAAACTGGGAGACGAACTATAATGGACAAGTACGAAGTTATTATTTTTTGGAGCGCTGAGGACGAGTCCTATGTTGCCGAAATACCAGAGCTGCCAGGCTGTATGGGGCACGGTGATACCCAGGAAGAAGCATTGGCTAACGCGAAAGCTGCGGAGAGGCTTTGGCTGGAAACAGCTAAAGAATTCGGCGACCCTATACCCAAACCGCTTGGCCGCCGCCTTGTTTTTGCCTGAAAAGCAAAAAAAGACAGAAATATGTGTGAACATAAAAAATGTTGAAAAATCTTTCTGTCCCCGATATTTCTGTCTAAAAATTTCAGTCTTTCTGTTTATTGGAATTAAACTCTGGCTTCCTCTGCGGTTCCCTCTAGTGAGCGAAGCGAACGGGTGGTGAAAAAAAGCTGTCCACTTTTTGTGTTTTTTATGGTTATTTCTATGAATTATCAGAAAACAATCAGTTTATCGGCGAAAGAGAGTTCGCCGACTGGCGGGCTGAAATTCACTTTGAAAACAACGATCGTTTCTATTACTATACCGGCGGGGAAATGAAGATTCGCGAATATTGGGTTCGCGACTGATCGTAACCCGTCAATCACGGTGCGTTTATAATGGTTCGCAAGAAATTTAAGTTAAATAAAAACCGCGAATGTACGCGGATGATTCAGCCGGCTCCCCTTTTTATTCGCGTTTATTCGTGTCCATTGGCGGTTCAAAAGTTTTAACGGCTTCCACCTTTCAGTGACGCATTCCGGCTGGTCTGCGATATTCTCTGTTTCCAGGAACTTCATGGTTTAAGCTTTGTCTTGAATATTAGTATTCGCGCATTTACTTAATCATTTTACAATAAAAAAGCCTATTGTTCCATGTTTCAACTGCGAATCTACGCGAATGGGCACAATGTGACCACAACTTCCGCTGCCAAGGCAAAAATTAAAAAGTGAGTTCGTAATTATGACAAACAAAAATGAATCCGCCATTCAGGTAAACAGCTTGAGTAAGCGTTTTGAAGATGTTCAGGCCGTTGACGGGGTCGATTTCTCTGTTCACAGAGGTGAGCTTTTCGGTTTCCTCGGCCCCAACGGCGCGGGTAAGACCACCACCATCAACATATTAACCGGCCTGGCCCGGGCTGACGCGGGAACGGTGCGGATCGGGGAGATTGACTGCACCGGCAATCCGCGGGCGGCTCAGCATCTGCTCGGAGTGGTGCCGGACGAAAGCAATCTTTATCCGGAGTTAAGCGGTTTCGACAATCTGTGTTTCTGCGCCGCTCTCTATGGTCTGAATAAAAATGAACGTGAAAAAAGAGCCCGGGATTTGCTGGAGCGCTTCGGCCTGCGTCCGGCGGCGGAACGCAAATTCGGCGGTTATTCCAAGGGGATGAAGCGCAAACTGACTATTGCCGCCGGGATTATTCATCAGCCGGAAATTCTGTTCTTGGACGAACCGACTACCGGGATTGACGTAGCCAGCGCCCGCCAGCTGCGGCAGCTGATCGCCGATTTGAATCAAAGCGGCACCACCATTTTTTTAACCACTCATTATATCGAAGAGGCTGAACGATTGTGCGACCGTATCGCTTTCATTGTCGAGGGGCG
>PUNB01000057.1 GCA_003552565.1 Lentisphaerota bacterium | reverse complement strand
GTGTATAAGACTAAGTGTATAAGACTAAGTGTATAAGACTAAGTGTATGAGACTAAGTGTATGAGACTAAGTGTATGAGACTAAGTGTATGAGACTAAGTGTATGAGACTAAGTGTATAAGACTAAGTGTATGAGACTAAGTGTATGAGACTAAGTGTATGAGACTAAGTGTTTAAGACTAAGTGTGTTATGGGCTGCCCCGCCCCCCTGAATAGCGGGATTTTCATACCCCTCCCGCCGAGTGTCTCACTGAACCTTCGCGAAAAGGGGTTTTGTGGAGCTCACAAGCTCGAAAGTCGCTGTACGTTCCACGGCCAATTGGATTAAGGCGAAAAATCAGGAAAAACGGGTGCGCCCCTTAATCTTTTGCCCTAATCTTTCGCCTTAATCTCGTTTCCGAACCCTTTCCGGACAGGTTCAGGCTAAACATCCTATACCTCCGACATCTCCGGCAGCGGCGGTGTCTCGCCGGCAAGCCACTGACGGATGCGTTCTTCGTCCTCCAGGCGCCAGGGCTGCACCGGTCCTGGAGGATGGCCGACACCGCTGTAAACGGCGGCCATCTGCTCCTCATAGGTTCCTTGGCGCAAAGCCTCCTCTCGCCAAGCGGCGAAACACTTGCGATCCTCAGCCTTGGCCTGAACATCGACGGCTTCGTAATCAACGATATCCCGCAACTCAGCCTCCAAGGCTTGTACCGCCTCCGGCCTGATCGTGGAAAGATCACGCAGTTCATCCGGATCCTCCTCTAGATTGAACAACAGCGGGGGGTATCCGGGATAGGCGATGTATTTCCATTGATCCCGGCGCAGCATGAAAGCACCGGTGGGACAAGTCGTGGAATGGTGCTCGGCGAAAACACGCCCCGGGCGATCGCTCGCAACACCCGTGACTTCCGGCAGCAAGGAGTGGCCATCACAAACATCCGGTATCTCCGTGCCGGCCAAATCCAGCAGGGTCGGGTAAATATCGACGAGAGAGGCTGGTGTTTGTATACGTTTTCCGGACTTGCCCCCGGGAGCGCGTACAATCAGCGGCACCCGGCTGGAGGCTTCGAAATGGGTCAGCTTGAGATACTGCCGGTGTTCACCGGCCATCTCGCCATGGTCACTGGTGAAAACGACCCAGGTGTTATCCTCAAGCCCACTGTCGGCAAGAGCCTCCAGTACAGATCCTGCCATAGCATCCATCTCGGCGATCATGGCGAAATAGATACGCCGCCTCAGAAGCATGCTTTCCCGGTCGAGAGCGTGGTTCCAGTTTTTCTGAAGACGCTGCAGCCCCAGCAGAGGATGGTTCAGATGATCTTCGCAGGGCAGATCCGTTTTATCTTCAGGGATCAGGTCGAGATAGCGGGAGGAGGTGACAAAGGGAGGATGTACATTGTGGAAGCCAAGGTACAGAACAAAAGGCTGACTGTCGTGGTCGGCGGCGGCATTGTGCAGCCATTCCCTGCCCTGGTCAACCACTTGCCAGTCCTTTTCATGAACCCTCTCCACCGGCTCAGGGATAATCTGCGGAGCGGTTTTCTCCCCATGCACGGGACGTGGAATGGCGGCCGCACGGCTCCAGGCGCCCACTCTAACATCGAGACTATGTCTGCCAGAAATATGGTCGGTGCGCCCGAGAACAGCGGTTTGATATCCGGCCTCTTGCAGTCTGGAGATAAAGGTGGGCGCATCCGGCTCCAGCCCGCGATAGTTGTTCCAGGCTCTGAGTTTATGAGGGAACTGTCCGCTCCACAGACTGGCTCGCGACGGACAGCACAGCGGATAGTTACAGTAATAGTTCTCAAATACCACCCCCTTTCCGGCCATTCGATCAAGATTGGGCGTGGCGGCGGCCATAGCTGGATGCCCCAGACAGCCCATCAGCCGACCGTCCTGACTCTCGCTTTGGATGATAATAATATTCGGCTGGTTTTGTGACATGATGGCAAAAATTCCAAATGCGAATGATTACAGTTATAATTCAGCTTTCCGTCCTCATGAATACCGCATGGCCGAATTCGCATGCATTAACCAGGCTGGATCTCCGCCCTCTTCGTTTCTCCTGGTTCCAGCACACATGAGAAAGCGAAATCCTGTTTCTGTTCCGCCTCCAGGTGCGGCGCTCTGAGCCAGGCCGCCCGGTAAGTCCTGGGCGAATCCGTCCTGTTCTCCAAATGCAGTTCCGAGTTTCCGTCATCTCGACGCTGCAGAGTGAAGCGGTGATTCACCCCGCCGTTTTCCCGCAGATCAAGCTGCGCCCGTCCGTCCGCGTCCGGATACATGATCAGATCGATTTGCTTGGGATTATCCTCGTCCAGGCACGGTGTCGGCGTTTGCAGTGGCAAAATACTGCCCGCTCGGATCAGCATCGGCAGCCCCGCCAGTCGGTCGGTGGGGCAAGGCATCTCGACTTCCCGGCCGCCCTCCACAAATTCACCGTTCCAGTAGTTATACCAGCCGCCGGCCGGCAGGTAAAAACGCCGGCTCCGCGCCCCCGCCTCAAACACCGGGGCGAAAAGTACCCGGTCGCCGACCATAAAAACATCACTGACCCGATGGGTTCGCGGATCATTCTGGAAGTGATAGAACAACGGCCGCATGATCGGCTCGCCGCTATCGGCGGCCCCAAGACCGAGAGAGTGAAAGTAAGGAGTCAGTCGATATCGTTCATGTAAAAACTGTCGATACAGCCCTTGGCTTTCCTCGGGACACTGCCACGGCAGACGCGGAACTCCATAATGATTGTTGTGGATTCGCGGCGCCGGTATAAACATGATGCTCTGAAAAAGCCGCCGATGCAGGTTGTCCTGACCGAACACGGATTCGTAAGCCTCCTCCTCGGACATGTCATTGCGCGGCAGAGTGAACCCGCCCATGTCCACGCTGGTTATCGGGAAACCGGAAAGACCGGCATTGAGGCAGAACCAGACATCCTCGGCGAAGCGTTCGATGCCGGATTCGGTGTCGCCCGGCCACGGCAAGGCGTACCGCTGGCTGCCGATACCGCCGCCGCGGGAAAGACTCAGCCGCTCACCCTTCCCGGCCGCCGCCATAGCCTTGGCCAGAAAACGATTCCAGAGCGGCCCGAAAAGGTTTCTGGAAGGCACGCCGGGCTTGATTTCGCCGCTGACCCGGTCGGTATGATCGGTCCACCATAAATCAACCCCCTCCTCAATGCGCGGACGCAGGTGATTAAGGAAAAACTCTTCACCCTCTTTATCCTCCAGCTTGATCACCACCTCTTCACCGTGCTGGCGCAGCAGACCGCGAGAGAGGGCTTCGGCGACTGTTTCCTTGGTGAAGATACGCGAATTAAGATGCAGAGTCAGCTTGAATCCCTGCTCATGGGCTCTTTCGAGTGTATGAATACCGTCGCCGAAGTCGGGATGCCATTGCAGGTCGTTGTTCATGTATTCGTGGTACTTCTTGTAATGAGCGATGAAATCCGGACCGCCGCGCCACGGGCCGTCGAGAACCAGATTATCGGTCGGGTAATCCTCCTGCCGCAGCCTGTTTGCCACCTCCAGCAGGTAATCACTGGTTTCAAATCCCAAACTGCTGACCCAGAATCCGAAGAGAAACTTCTGCGGATTGTCTATGCGCCCGCAAAGAGCGGTGAAGCGTTGTACGATATCAGCGACTGCCGGCCCGCGAATAATAAACAGATCGAATTCTCCTCCGGGAGCGGTGAGGAACCAGCGGTCGGAAAAGCTCGCCCCCATGTCGAAATAGACATGCGGCCAAGGGTTGTTCAGAAAAACCCCATAGCCGCGGCTGCTGATAAAATAGGGCAGCGGAAAACCGCCGTAATCCCCGTATTTTTTACCCACTTTTTCGGAAAATATATCGACCGTCGAACCGCGTCGGTCGACCGGTCTCACCCGGCCTCCGAAGCCCCAGAAGGCCTCTTCCTCATCCGCCAGCCTGAAAGCGGCAAACGAACGAACGCCGCCGTGCTCGGGCGGTTCGGCGGAGAAACGGGCGCCGCCATCCGCGCTTTCCAGCATCGGTTCGCCGTCGATAAAAACGGAAAAATCACCGCTTTCACGATCCTGGCGAAACTCTATCCCTCCTCTCTCCGCCCGAACGGTTTGTCCTTCGTCGGAGATTTTCAGTTTTTCCGGGGTGAATTTTTCCGTAGAGACCAGGCCAAGCTTCTCCGTCGTCGTTAAGGACGAAGCCGATCCGTCGGCGGCGACGGGCATCACTCGCAGACGCAGCATGACTTCATCAAGCGCCTGCACGCGGACTTTCCAGCGGCCGTCGGCGGAAAGCAGATTGAGCGCCGCCCCGCCCTCTCCTTCTTCGTCCGAAACCGTCCAGGGCACGGCGGGAGGAGTAAAAGCTCCCAGGTCAAGCTCGTGTTCCTCGTATTCTTCATCCATCAGCGATTCCGGATGCAGCCATTGCCGGACACTGCCGTTTTTTGTTGGCATGTTGTTATCCTTTGTCATTGTTATCCTTTCCATTTGGTTACTAAAACAGCGGGATCAGAGTGTAAGAGTACGTGTACGAGTATGGGCAGGTGCAAAGCAATTCACTTACTCGCACACTTACTCGTACACGCCAATCTCAAAAAAGTCCCCCACACTTCGTCCCCACACTTCGTCCCCACACTTCGTCCCCCACACTTCGTCCCCACACTTCGTCACTTACCCTT
>PUNB01000074.1 GCA_003552565.1 Lentisphaerota bacterium | reverse complement strand
TTTCGGGTTTCAGAGAAGTCTCCCTGACACCTTAACACTGAAACCTGAAACCACGAAGTCTCACATAAGCCAAGCGACAATAAAGATGTATATAACTTAAAAAGAAGATAGGCCGAATGCAATAGCTGCCTGCAATAAATTCAGCTTATTTACGCCAGAATTCCGGCAGCAGGATAATCAGCACGGTGAACAGTTCCAGTCGGCCCAGGAGCATAAACACCACCAATACACCCTTGCCGGTTTCCGGTATGGAGGCGTATGTTTCAACCGGGCCGATGGCGCCGAGTCCGGGACCTATGTTCCCCATGGTAGCGATCACGGAAGTCAGAGCCGTAGTGATGTCCGGGGTGAAGAAGGTCATTATCAAGGTGCCGGCGGCGAAGAGCATGAGGAATAAAATGAAGAAGCCGGAGATATTCGAGACCGAGGACGCGGGTAACGAAAGATTGCCGATTTTGGTTTTCACCACTGATTGCGGCCGCATGAACAAGGTGATTTCCCGGAGCGTTTTTTTCAACACCACCATAATCCGCAACTGTTTCATGCCGCCGCCGGTGGAGCCGGCGCAGCCGCCGATGAACATAATAAGCACCAGTATCACCTGCGCGGCCGCTGGCCACAGGGAGAAATCTTCGGTTACAAAACCGGTGGTGGTGAGAATGGAAGTGCCTTGAAAAAAACCGGCTCGCAGCGCCCGCCCGGCACCTTCATAAACCGAGAGCCAGGAGAAAAAGCTTAACAACAGACATACACTAAGCCATAAACCACAGTAAAAGCGGAATTCAGCGTTGCGGAAATAAGCCCGGGGGTCGCCGGTAAGTGCCCGGTAATGCAGGGCGAAGTTCACGCCGGCGAGAAACATGAAGACGATGGTTATAATCTCGATATAAAGATTATTGTAAGCTCCAATACTGGCGGTGCGGGTCGAGAAGCCGCCGGTCGCCATAGTCGAAAAGGCATGACAGAAACTATCGAACCACGACATGCCGCCGATATGCAGCAGCAGCGTCTGGGTCAGGCACAGAAGCACATAAACAGCCCACAGCAATTTAGCCGTGGTGGTAATGCGCGGCGCCAGGCGGTCCTTCGACGGTCCCGGCATTTCAGCCCGGTAAATCTGCATTCCCCCGACACCGAGAAAAGGAATAATGGCCACACACAGAATCAGTACCCCCATGCCGCCGAAGAAATGTGTTAACGCGCGCCAGAAAAGCAACCCGCGCGGCAGGGATTCGATATCTGTAAGCACCGAAGCGCCCGTGGTCGTCAGTCCCGACATGGCTTCGAACACTGCCGACACCGGCTGTTCAATCATGCCCGACAGAAAATACGGCAGAGCGGCCGCCAGAGCGGCGGCGATCCACCCGAAAGTGACAATCCCGAAACCGTCACGGCGACGCAGTTCCCCGGCGTCCCGCAGCCAGTACCAGCCGGCGAATCCGAGCAGGAACACGATGGCGAAGGAAATCATCAAAGCCTGGATGACATGCGGCGAGTCATTATACAGCCAGGCCACGCCGGCGCACAGCAACATGGCGACGGCGAGAATCATCAGCATAAAAGAAATCAGATAAGCGACGGCGCGGAAGTTCATATTTTCCCTGTTTACGGATCTGTAATTTTGATTCGCACTCGTTTCTTTTTACCGGCGCGCAGGATGAACTCCCCCTGTTCCACTTTGTCATCTGGCACTTCACCGTTTTCGTCGGTTATCCGCTGATCATCGATGTAACAGCCGCCGCCCCGGATAAGTCGGCGGGCCTCGCTTCGGGAGCTGCACAAATTTACATTTGCAACAACCAGGAGGCCAAGCAATTTTCTTAATTCCGGGTCCTTTTTCAATTGCTGCCTGGAAATCTCAATAGTCGGCAGTTCCGCTTCCTTGCCTCCACCCTGAACCTGGGCGATTTTACTGGATGTGGCGATTTTATTTTCCGGATCGGCGAAACCGAATTCTTTACCGGCCGCCAGCCAGGCTTGCGCGGCGGCCTCTGTTCCATGAGCCAGAGATGTCGCCTCGAACCCAAGTATTTCTTTGGCTCGATTTATCGCCGGCGGTTCCAGTGATCCCAGTCTGTGCACTTCATCCATCGGCAGTTCGGTGAAATACCCCAGCAGCCGGGTCACTTCCGAATCCTCCACATTGCGCCAGAATTGATAGTAATCGTAGGGCGAGGTCTTTCGGGCATCGAGCCAGACCGCGCCGTCGGCGGTTTTTCCGAATTTTTCACCGTCGCTTTTGAGCAGCAGCGGCAGAGTCAGGCCGTAAACTTGCCGCTGGTTGATTCGGCGTACTAAATCAATGCCGAGGACAATATTGCCCCATTGATCCTGTCCTCCCAGCTGCAGCTCGCAGTTGTAATCCTTATTAAGCACCAGGTAATCATAAGCCTGCAGCAGCATGTAGTTGAATTCCAGAAACGACAGGCCGGTTTCCAGCCGCTGCTTGACCGATTCCATGGAAAGCATGCGGTTGACACTGAACCAGCGACCGTAATCACGCAGAAAGTCTATGTATTTCAGAGATCCCAGCCAGTCGGCGTTATCGACCATGGTTAATGATTCCGCCGGCAGAAATTGACCAAGCTGCTGTTTGATAGCGGCGGCATTGGTCTTTATCTCGTCACCGTTCATAATCGGGCGGGCCTCGGTTTTCCCGGAGGGGTCGCCGATCATGCCGGTGCCGCCTCCGACCAGGGCGACAGGACGATGCCCGGCTTGAGCTAGATGGCGCATCGCCATTACCGGCAGCAGGTGCCCGATATGCAGGCTGTCAGCGGTGGGATCAAAGCCGACATAGAAAACCTTCGGTCCTTCGGCAAGATGATGTCGCAAGGTTTTCTCATCGGTGGATTGATAAATAAAACCCCGCTGCTCTAATATGGAAAATCCGTCCTGATGCCGCATTATTTCTCCCGCTGGCGATTAATTGAAGTCTATGAACAAATATGGCTCTTTCTCAAAACGAATGGGTTGCTGATTTTTTCAATCTGTCGCTCTGCCGGGACAAGCCCGGCGGGGGCGTATGAACTTTAAGTATCCGGAGATACCTTTCCGGATACTCTCTAGCTGGAGGGTATGCGAAAAGGTATATTGCGCATTCCTAGGTTCAACTTTGTCCCGAATCCGCCTCAGGCGGATCACAAACCATATTCCATTCCTGATAAAAGCATACAAAACAAATAGATTGTAGTTCGGGACAAGGTTCGAGACAAGGTTTTTAGCAGCACAAATTCTGATCGTTAACCCTTTCCGCATGGGGTCCAGCTGGCCGGTCATCGTCGTAAAACCTGCCGCAGCGCCTGTATACAGCGGCGGTTTTCCTTCATTGTGCCGAAGGTGATCCGCAGATGTTCCGGCAGTCCGTAAGGAGCCAGAGGGCGTACTATAATGCCCTGTTTGCTTAATTCCTGACTGATTTCTCCGCCATTGCCGGTTTCGACCAGAATAAAATTTGTCGCGGTTGGCGTAAAGGGCAGCCCCATGTTCCGGCATTCTTCCGCGAAATAGGAACTCGCTTCCTCGTTCAGAGAGCGGGTGTCGGCCAGGAACTTGTCGTCATCCAAAGCAGCGGTCGCCGCCTCCTGAGCCATGCGGTTGGTGTTGAAGGGCTGCCGCGGTTTTTCCATAGCAGCGATTAACGGTTCTGGACCGATGCCGAAACCGATGCGCAGGCCGGCCAGGCCGTAAGCTTTGGAAAAAGTGCGAAGCATCATACAGTTGGAACGCTGTAATACTCGCTCCAGAGTCTTCGGCATAGGTTTAAGTGAAATTTCCGCGTAGGCTTCATCGAAGACAATTAACACTTCCGGCGGAATTTTTTCGACAAACTCGGCTATCTCCTCTTCCCCGATCGCCGTGCCGGTGGGGTTATTGGGATTGCAGACAAACACCACTCTGGTGTCCGGCCGCACTGCAGCGGCCATGGCCTCCAGATCGTGTCCGAATTGTTGAGCCTCCACTTCAATGATCTCGGATCCGAACATCACAGCCAGCAGTTTATAGATCACAAATGCATACTGAGAAACGATGATTGAGCGTTCCGGCCCCATCCAGGCATGAGCAATAAATTCCAGCAGTTCATTGGAGCCGGCGCCGAAAATCAGATTTTCCGGATTGACTTGAAATTTGTCGGCCGCCTTGAGGCGCAGATAGTAAGCGCTGCCGTCTGGATAACGGTGCATTTCTGCGGCGCTGCGGCGCATCGCCTCGAGGGCTTTTGGCGAAACTCCCAAGGCGTTCTCATTAGAGGCCAGTTTGCAGATTTCAGCCGGGCTCAGACCGATTTCCCGCGCCACCTCTTCAATCGGACGTCCCGGCTGGTAAGGCTTCACCTTTTTTAAATCAGGATTGACCCACTCACCTGGAGTGTTTTGTGACATGGATGGTTTTCCTTGTTTGTGTTTTTTGTGGCTATAAAAAGACGAAGTCTCCCATAAGCCCCGCCACCGGCGCGATGCGCTAGATACCCCGAGTGAGAGACTTAGAGGGTGTTACATGGCCGATAAAAATGTCAAGTCTTATATAAGCTTGTCCGCCGGCGCGAGGCGCCTGATACCCCGTAGAAGAAACAGGGAACACTAATAATGAATGTTGAATTTTGAATTCTGAATGTTGAGTTTCGGACAGACCAGACAGTTCCACTTCAAAATTCATCATTCAATATTCAACATTCAGAATTGTGTTTCATACAAGCGTTGTAAAATACCATTGCGAATGATACCTTGCAAGTTGAACTATTGTTATCTGAATGTTATAGTCAGGCTTAGTTCGAACATAAAAACCTATCATAGCCATAAAGCATATAACCATGATCGATGAATCACTATTAAGCCGAGCGGAAGCCAATGATCAAGCAGCACTTCTGGAGCTGGATCGTCAGGGCCTGCCGGCGGCGCCGGAGGAAACGCTGACCGATTACATCAAGCGAATAAGGCAGCTTCAAGAACGAATAATCGCCATGCAGGAGGCTTTCGCCGCCAACGGAGAATATGAATGTGAAGGACTGAAAATGCGGGCCGAAGATCAGGTGCCGGTTGATTTGCTGCGGGAATCGACCGCCTCCACTCTGGAAAACTACGACTTTCAGATAGACTGGGTGCCGGCTTTTTTCATCAATCCCTCCTTTTCATGGCTTTTCGGCGGCTGCGCCTACTATTTTTACCCTGAAACCTTTGCCTTAATGATTATTCGCCGTTCTTTCGCTCGCAAACGTCGGTGGTTTATTTATGATCGCGATGAAATTCTCGCTCACGAAATGTGCCATGTCGCCCGGCTGGCCTTTTTCAGCCGCGCGTATGAAGAACGATTTGCGTACGCGATTTCAGCCAGTGGTTTCAGACGTCGATTCGGCGGTGTGTTTGAGTCGCCCGCGGACAGTTGTCTGCTTTTGGGCTCGACCTTCGTGCTTCTGGGCGGTCAGATCAGCCAGACTCTCTGGTTTCCCGGTCTGGCGATGTGGCCGTTCTGGGCTTTGGTCGGCGGTGCGGCCGCTTTTTTAATGGGCCGGGACCGACAGCGCCGCCGAACCTTGAAACGGGCTCAGGGAAATTTACAGAATCTATCTTTGAGCAGGAAGCAGGCCATGTCCGTACTTTTTCGGTGCGCGGATGACGAGATTGCAGTTATTGCCGCTTTCAGGGAAGCGGATGAATTGTGTCACTGGCTGCGACAGAAGGTTCAGCTGGAAATTCGTTGGCGGGTCACCGCCGCGAGGTTTATGTTCACTCTGAATATGTTTTGACAGAGGCAGCGTTGGACGCTTTAATTTTTAATTGCCTTCATAAAGGAATGATATATGCATTACAGAAGATTAGGGAAATCTGATTTGAAGGTGTCGGTTGTCGGTTTCGGCTGCTGGCCTATTGTCGGCGGTTTTAATTGGGGTGAGCAGGCTGAGAAGGATTCTTTAGCTGCCTTGCGGAAGGCTTATGAACTCGGCGTAAATTTTTTTGATACCGCAGAAGGTTATGGCAACGGTTATTCCGAGCAACTGATCGCCAAAGGACTTAGCGCTCATCTTGATAATGTTATAATTGCCAGCAAAGTCAGTAAAAACAATCTGGCTCCTTCCGAGATGCGTAAGGCATGTGAGAAAAGTTTGCGCCATTTGAACAGGGAGTACATTGATCTTTACCAGATACATTGGCCCAACCCTGATATCCGCTTGGAAGACAGTTTAGAATGCATGAAAGAATTACGGGATGAAGGGAAAATTCGTTTTGCGGGTGTTTCTAATTTCGGCCTTGAGTCTCTTTTTAAAAGCTTCAGTTCTGATGTTGCGCCGGTCAGTAATCAAGTGGCGTATAATCTTCTGTTCCGAGCGCCTGAATGGGAAATTTTACCGTTCTGCCGTGATCATGATATTTCCATTCTTCCTTACTGTCCGATAATGCAGGGTTTGTTGAGTGGTAAATACAATTCCCCAGAGGCGGTTCCTGAAGATCGCGCCAGGACTAGGCATTTTTCATCGGCCAGGACGCAAGCACAACCCGATCAAAAGTCCTAACTGGGGGTATCGAAAAATCCGAACTCCTAAGCACAAAAAAAACGAAAATCATCCCCTTTCTTCGAGTTATGGGATGACATTGGAAAAAACTATTAGCAACCTCTTCATTTTGAGAAAGAGCCGCTTTTTATTTTCCGGCAGGGTTGCGAGTCTCGTTCGGATATACCAAAAGGTCAGTTTTCGACGACTCGACGCGCGGGCCGCCCCGGCATACAGCCGCGATCAGTCGCTGATACGAATTCCAGAAAATGCTGCGCTTCTTCAATATGGCCTAATTTGTCTTCAATTTCCTTTATGGCGTTAGGACGATTCAGGCCGCGGAAATAAAATATCTTGATCGCTTCCCGTATGGCTTTTCGTTTATCGGCTGTGTAGCCGGCGCGTTTAAGACCGACCGAATTGGGGCCATGCACCATATCTTCGGAAAGCATGCAGTAAGGCGGCACGTCCTGAGTTACGCGGGCCAGGCCGCTGATCATTGACAAGGTGCCGATGCGGGCGAACTGATGCACCGCCACGCCGCCGCTGAGAACCGCGCCGGCTTCAATCTCCACGTGCCCCGCCAGCAAGGCGGAATTAGCGATAATCACCCCCTCCCCGATATGGCAGTTGTGAGCCACATGACTCAGCGCCATCAGCATTACCCGGTCGCCGATTACGGTACGGGTGCCCTTCCTGGCGCCGCGGTGGACAGTGACATATTCGCGAATCACGCAATGGCTGCCGATCTCCACATAACTTTCTTCCCCCTTGTAATGGTAGTCCTGCGGTTCATCGCCGATTACCGCACCGGTGTGAATATTGGTGTCGCTGCCGATGACCGTGTGCCCGGTTAAATACACATGCGGGCCGATCCGGCAACGGTCGCCGACGGTTACATTTTCATCGATTACCGCGAAGGGTGAAATGGAGACATCCCGGCCCAGTTTAGCTCCCTTCGCAACTACGGCATTATTATGTATCATATTTTCCCCAATCGCTGCAGAACTTTAATTATATCTTCTTCGTTGGCGCCTTTTTCTCTCGCCTCTTTCTGGGCTTCCTTTTTCAAGTTCACTTCCAGCTTCGGCAGCGGGACATGCTGCTCAAGCGATTTGCGCACCTTCGCCTGCGTATGCTTTTGAGATACTTGGTTGAAATCCTCAACCAGTTCCATCGGTTTGCGCGAATAAAGCATTGAAACCGTGATCCTCGGCTGCTTAAGTCGTGGATTTTCCACCACACCGTATACAGGCGTGACATTCTGTTCGGCGTAAAATTCCAGAATGTCATAGAATGCTGTCAGATCACCGTTACTGGGAATTTCCAGCAGGAAAAGCGCCTCAATCGGATTTTCAGGCGGCAGCAGATAGGGGTTTAAATTCTTCTGGAGCTGTTTTTCGTAATCCTCCGCCGGATCAAAGGTGAACATGGTGAAATGATTGAAATACGGCTTGGCGTTGAATAAAGCAAAATCTTCGTAATCTATGTGACCGTCCAGCAGATCCAGTTTCTCACCCTTTTCCGGAACCGCGTAATAGTCGCGCAGACTATCAATAATCGCCTGATTATAGGCTGATTCGGACATGCGGGAGGTGAATTTAAGGCGATTTGAAAATAGGAAGATATTGCCGCTATTGCCGCTGTCTATAACTTCACTCAGCGGTCCTTGCAAGAAATTTATGGTGTTGTCGATGAATTCCGCCGGCTCAAGTTTGGCGTACGGCAGAATCAGGGCGAATGAGGTTTTATCGGCCGGCAATATCCTTTCGCGTGTGCTTAACGCTTCCAGCAGACCTGTAGTTATGCCGTTGCCAGTGCCGCCGCCGGTTGAACAGATGACCAGTTCACCTTCAACCCGGTGCAGAAGTTCCTCCCGAATGGAGAAGAAAGCGTCCTTCCCTATGCCCGGGTCTTTGCGCGACCCACGCATCTGTCCTCGGACCGAATGTACCGACGCGAGAATTTTCGATTCGGTACCCAGTTTCTTCATTTCGGTTTCCGAAACATTGACAACTGTACATTTCGGATCCAGCTGATAAGCCAGTTTGCCGCCTGCGCCGCCTATACCAATAACCATTTTTCATGCCTCCAGATAAAAGGATTTTTGTGGTGAAAAGTTGTGTTCGCGCACCAGAGATTCCAGGGCTCTGGCACCGTGCGGAGTGATGTACATGTTTTTGCGGTTCCCTTCGTCCCGTACATCAATAAAACGAAGATATTGCAGTGTTTCGATGATGGATGTGGCTGTCTGTTTTGTCCGGGTAACGGCCCGCGCTTTAAGATCATCAAAACAATTGGTTATATTATAACTCAGTCCACGGTCTTCCGCCACCGCCACCCAGTAAAGCACCAGGAAATGTGCTTCCTGCAGACCGTTTACCTGCTCCTGAAAAAGATTGGTTTCAACGTCCCTATTCATTTTATTAACTCAAAATCGAAATCTCATCCGAAACAAGCGGGAGCATGGGTGCGATACCTTTCCGCATGGGGTCTCTCTATACTACGGCTGATCTTCACATTTTCAAAATTTATCATGAGTTTCGGACTGGATGATCCGCTTAAAATGATTTATTAATATACTATACTTCACTATTTTCCTGATGCAAATTAAGCATGTTTCGAAAGTGTTTTCCAGGTGAAGAGAGGGGAGGATATATAAAGTAAACTATACTACAGTACAATGCAGTGAAGTATATAATACTATAGAATAGTAATAACAAGCTTGCGATTTTGCATTTCTCGTAATCCGCTCTCGTTCCGCCTGAGGCGGACTATTGTCAACCGCTGAAAACAACATACGAAGACTCGCTGTTTCACATGAGCCCGACCTCAGGCGTAAAGCACCCTGCATACCCCGAGGGAGAAACTTGATTATGGGCAATTTATCGGGACTGCCTGTGTCTCCGCGGACATTAAGGTGTGCGCTCGCAGGGGAACGGACTCTGTTTTGGCTCGCGGGGCCGCTCGGTGTCGATTATATAGCTCGCGGGGATCTGACCACTCTTCGTGTGGCTCAGGCTGGCTGCTCGGCCTCCATTATATGGCCGCGAGGACCTGACACATTTTCAAAAGTTCAACATTCTTTTATTTGGATTCTTTCGCTCCGCCGGGACAAGCACGGAGGGGGTGCATGAACTTTAAGTCTCCGGAGATACCTTTCCGGATGCCCTATAGCACAGGAGGGAGCTTTAGCGTAGGCGGGTGGTTTTTTTTGGCTATAACAAGACGGAGTTTCATTCAACTAAATTAAGGTCATAGATTTTGCGGAAGACCCTGTTCCAAAGCAGGAAAGTGGAAAAACCTCAATCCTTCCAAGCTTTATCTTCAATCGCTTGACGAATCTCTTCCTTGGCGACGATCACTGGGGTCAGTCTGTTGCCGTCAGGATCGAGGAAAATAAATGCGGGGGGACCGACCAGATCGAATTTTTGATTCAGCTCAGGGTTGTAATCATAATGGACTTTCACCACCCGTACGTTGTTTTCGGCAAGGATTCTTTCTATATCGGGATCCTGCAGAACCTCTCGTTCAATTTCCAAACATATTGCGCACCAGGGTGCCCAGAATTCCAGCATCACTGTCTGGCCCTGAGCTAATTCTTCCTGTAACTCCACTCTGTAGTCTTCCTCAGTGCCGAAATGATGCGGGTTTTGAGCAATTTTTCGAACAATAAGGAAATTCACAGACAATAAGATTGCCAAAGCCGCGAAGGAAGCAACCTGTAATTTACGGCGGCGACCGGGAGAACTCGAGTAGGCATCAAGAAATTTCGGCAGTCCGGTAAAAGCCAAGGCGACGCCAAGGAGGGTTAATACAGCGGCGTAATATATGGTTTCTCCAGTGACTGGACGGATGAAATAAAAAGCTGCCCAAAGCAGAACCACGCCGAGAATGTGCTTGACCTTCTGCATCCAGGCTCCGGCCCGGGGCAGCGTGCCGGAGGCGATTCCGGCGATAAATAACAATATTCCCATGCCCCAGGCGAGGGCGAAGAAATAGACAAAACCGATAAGCGGATTACCGCTGACGGCAACGAAGGTTATTAACGAGATCAGCGGGCCGGATATGCAGGAGCCGACGAGAAAAGCTGAAACCGCTCCCATGACAAAAACTCCGCCGGTGGAACCATTTCCGCCCATTCCTTGCAATTTCGCCTGCAGTCCTACGGGCATGTTAATTGAAAAGACATCAAACAAGGAAAGTGCCATTAGAATAAAAACAGCGCCTACGAATATCAACACGTAGGTTGATCGCATAAATCCGGCCGCCTGTGCGCCGAGGAATGAAACACCTACGCCGGCAAGCGCATAGACCAAAGACAGGCCGAACACATAAACAAAAGTCAACCATAACGTGCGTCCGCGTGAAGCTGTGGTATTGCCGCCGATGACAGCGACGGTGATACCGATCATAGGGTAAACACACGGGGTTAGACTGAGAGCGATACCGGCCAGAAATGCTGCTACAGCCCCCCATATCAAATTATGATCTCCCCAGATTCCAGTGCCGCCGACAGTTTCTGTAACAGTCCTCTCCTGTGCTGGCGGCTGGCCGAATTCAACCATGGCTTCATCGGGCGGCAGGCAGATTTCATCGGTGCAGGCCTGCCAGGTGAACCTACCTATCATCCCCCACTCGTCATCGTCGGAGGTCATGCTGGAGGGGATTTCAACTTGAATTTTTGTGTCACTCGCAAATACTTCCGTTTCAGCGTCTGGGTCGGAGGAAAGTATATCGGGGATACTTTCTGTTTCAGGCAAGGCAAGTTCTGCTTCCGTTGCCAGTCCCTGCTGCTTAAGCACTTCAAATCCGAATGAATAATCGGGTTCGGAATATACATAATATCCGTCCTCGATGGTCAACTCTATTTCAAACTGGAGCGGTTTTTCGACAGTGGGTTCACGCAGTAGGCTGAAATCAACACGTACAGGCTGGGATGATTCAGAGTTGTCGATTTCATTACTGTTTGAAGCCGAGGCAAGTAGAACGAAAAGCAAAGTAAAAGTCACCAGGCAGGGCAAGAGTGAGCGGCCGAAATTCATAAATCTTTGCTGACCGGAAGAATCAACTTTTCGCCAATATTTTAACGGATTCAGACATTTGTCATGCAAAGCCATAAATATCCTGCTTTCATATAAGAGTTTAGTTATTGAATACGAATATTGCTCTGACAACTAAACAAAGGTTTGGTTGCTTCGGAGTATCACTCGAACCGCTCCCGGAACGGGCTTATGTGAGACTTAGTAAATCTTGAATCGTTGAATTCTGAATTTGTAATTTTGAAGTAAAGCGGATGAGATTATGTGAGACTTCGCGTTGTTAACCTTGTCCCGAACCTAATTCCAAAGCCAAAAAACACTGGACAAGGTGCGAGACAAGGTGAGCACAAAATTAGGCCTCAACCCCTTTCCGGACGGGGTCTAGATTAAGGCGAAAGATTAGGGAAAAACGGGTGCGCCCCTTAATCTTTCGCCTTATTCTCGTTTCCGAAAACCTTTCCGGACGGGGTCAGGCCAAATTCCGGCGGTAGTAATTAGCGATTTCCTCGTCCGCTCGGAAGGTGGCGGCGATCAGCGCCACGCGTATCCACATGCCGTTACGTACCTGGCGCCAGTAGATGGCCCGCGGATCTTTGTCACATTCCACCGCGATTTCACTCCGCCGGGGCAAAGGATGCATGATGATGGCGTGCGGCTGCAGTGATTTTAAATGTTTCTCACGAAAGCTGTATTTGGAAATGTCCACGGGATCTTCGTCTTTCTGACTCCACTCATCCTGTATTCTTGTCATGTAGACAGCATCCACAAGCGGAATCATGCGGTCGAAATCACTCTCCACCTGATATTCCACTCCCGCCTGGTCAAGCACTTCCAATGATTCTTTACTGATCTGCAGGCGCGGGTCGGTGACAAAATACTGCTGCACGCCTGGATAGTTAGTCAGCAGGCAGGAGAGCGATTTAACCGTTCGGCCCCGCATAAGATCGCCGACAAACATGATTTTTTTGCCTTCGATACCGCCATAGCGCTCGAAACTGCGCTGCAGTGTATAAACATCGAGCAGTGCCTGGGTCGGGTGCTGATCTTTGCCGGAGCCGGCGTTGATTATCGGGATCGGCCGTTCAGTGCTGGAAAGAAGATGGGCGGTTTTTTCGGCAAATCCCTGGCGCGGGCTGCGCATAATAATAAGGTCGAAATAGGAACTGAAGGTACGTAAGGTATCTTCGCCGGATTCTCCCTTTAATTCACTTGAGGTGGCGGCATCCCGCACCTCGGACGGCTTTAGTCCCAGATACTGACAGGCGGCGTAAAAGGAAAGGAAAGTGCGGCTGCTGGGCTGAGTGAAATAAAGCATTGCCCGTTTGTGGCTCAGCAGGCCGCTGAGAAAGTCGACACCGGCGCGGCTTTTAGCGATTCGGCGTATATATGTGGCCAGTGTGCATAAATAATCCAGTATTGAACGATCAAACTGCTGTGGATAAATCGTGTGATACGGCCGGTGATCACGATTGAAAAGACAGGCCTTTTCATGCACGGAAAGCTTCTTGAACTTCTGCCAGGATAAGTTTTTAAGCGATAAGAAGGAGGAATTATGCTGACTCGCGTTTCTTGGTGAATTCATGTTTTGTTTCCTCATTTTTCAGCCTAAGTGCGAGATCCGCCTGAGACGGATAAAACTAGATGTCGTACCCTTTTCGCATGGGGTCTAACTAGAGGGTATCCGGAAAGGTTTTTATGCCTCTGCCGGGCTTGTCCCGGTAGAGCAACAGATTAAGATTCAGCACGTCACATGCAAGCTCTTATTTTGTTTTTTTTAATCTTTCGCTCTACCGGGACAAGCCCGGCAGGGGCGTTCAGCTCAAAACCTCCAACGACCCCTTTCCGAACAGTCTGCGACTAATCTACTGCGAATTTTTATTCTTGCAATCTCACAGTCTGTGAAATCCGCCGCGGTTTGCGAAACTTATAATTGGATATAGAGTAACCGGGTTACTGTTGAAAGGGAATAAATGAGGAATGATGACCATGAAACACCCAGGGCCGCCTCCAGACAAACGCAGTTTAAAGCGGAACTCAGTAAAAAAAGCTTTTTATGTGCAAAACAAAAATTGGCATATAGTAGAAAAATATTCTCAAGACCAAAATAAAACAAAATCCTCGATTGTTGAAGTATTTTTCGACTTCACTGTTCGCATTATTTGAGAGCGTTGTTTTTTGGTGACACTATCCATGGGTCTTACAAAGTCGCGAAGTGAAATCCCGGGCCCATTTGTCGGCCTGGAGGATGTTTTCCAGATTGTCGTCCGAGGCGACACTGTGCTCCGACATGCACTTTTCCACCAGCCGGGCAATATCCGGAAATCCGATACGGCCGCAACGAAATGCTTCCACGGCGGCTTCATTGGCGGCGTTATAGACAGCCGGCATGGTGCCGCCGGCGGCCAGCGCCCGCCGGGCCAGGCGGAGCGCCGGGAAGGCTTCATCTCGAGGAGGGGAAAACTCCAGACAGCTTAACTGGCTGAAGTCAAGGGAAGGGAAGCCGCCGTTAAGGCGTTCGGGATAGGTCAATGCGTACTGAATAGGCAGTCGCATATCCGGCGGTCCCATTTGTGCCAGGATACTGCCGTCGATCATCTCCACCATTGAATGAACTATGGACTGGGGATGCAGTATCACTTCGATTTTTTCCGCCTTCACCTTGAACAGGCGGCAGGCCTCTATCAGCTCGAGTCCCTTGTTCATTAAAGTGGCGGAGTCGATGGTGATTTTTTCCCCCATGTTCCAGGTCGGGTGTGCCAGTGCGTCCCGCGGCTTAACCCGGCGCAGCTGTTCGAGGGAATAATTGCGAAAGGGGCCGCCGCTGGCGGTCAAAATCAGCCGCCTGGGAGGTTGGGCAGCATTCCCCTGTAAACATTGAAAAATGGCCGAATGTTCACTGTCCACAGGCAGAATCCGCACTCCCCGTTTTCGCGCCTGGCTCATCACCAGATTTCCAGCCATGACCAGAATCTCTTTACTGGCCAGAGCAATGTCCTTGCCTTCCTCGATCGCCGCCAGCACCGGTTTCAATCCGGCGGTGCCGGATATAGCGCACAGCACCATATCGGTTTCAGGGGCGGTACACATTCGCGTCATACCTACTTCTCCGGAGAACACCTGACAATCAGTCGGCAGCAGGCGGCGCATTTTTTCAGCCGCGGCCGGATCCGCCGTCGCCGCTGACTGGCAATCGTAAGCTTTTACCTGTTGCGCCAGTTTTTCCCAGGAGTTGCCGGCGGCCAGGCCTGTGACGCGAATACGGTCCGCCAGTTGGAGGCATACTTGCAAGGCGGCGGTGCCGATCGAACCGGTGGCACCGAGAATCACCAGGTTTTTCCGTATTGGGTTTTTGTTCATTGAACTTTTCCGATTTTCGGATACCCTCTTGCTTGACCCCGTGCGGAAAGGTGTTTGCAGACTCTACACGCACAAAAAAATAAAACTTTGTCTCGCACCTTGTCTGGTTTTCTGTCGATTCCTCATTTTTCAGACTAAGTGCGAGACAAGGTGCGAGATAAGGTGAGCACAAAATTAGGCCTGAAACCCTTTTCGCACGGGGTCTTGCTAGAGCCCGTCCGGTAAGGTTTTTATGCCCCTGCCGGGCTTGTCCCGGCAGAGCAACAGATTAAGATTGCCGCAAACAATAATTAAGCCAAGTACAAAAAAGCATAAAAAAGAGGTATAGTGAAGATCAGGCTGTCAAGCATATCGAAGCCGCCGCCAAGTCCGGGAATGCGACCGGAATCCTTCACTCCCGCCGCTCGTTTACACAGAGACGCAAAAATATCACCGCACAATCCGAGCAGGGCGCAGATCGTTCCGAACAGGGCCGCCGCCAGCCATTCATTAATACCATCGGCGAAAAGCGCCTGCCTCGGAGATGAGAAGGCGAGCGCGGCAATCACAGCCGCGGCCAGACCGCCGATGAGACCCTCCCAGCTTTTGCCCGGACTCAGGCGCGGCAGCATCTTGTGATTGCCGTGGGGACGGCGAGCCGTCAGCATGCCGAGGCTGTAGGCTCCGACATCGCTCATTTTTGTAACCAGCAGTAAATACAGCACCAGGAGGCGGCCGCTTGTCGACGCTTCAAATCCGGCTTGAAAATAAATCAGCGGCAAAAGACCGAAGGTGTTCAGAACCAGCATGACTCCGGCGAAAGTGGTCACCAGCCTGATCATACCATCCCGGTAATCTTCTTTACGGCAAATCAGGCTTAAAAGGAATAAAAGGAGGAGTGCAGGCAGGATGAGCCAAGTGCAAATGACGGCTGTACTCAAGTGGACACCGGAAAATGACAACAGCAGGCAGGAGGTCAGAAACCAGACGGTGCCGATGATCACGCCGGCGGCGGGAAAAGAAGGAAAACCGATGCGTTCAGCGAGAGCGTAAATTTCATGCAGCAGCAAGCCTATGGCGCCGCCGCCGAGAAGCATAAACATAACGCTTCCCGTCAGGCCGGGCAGAACGAAGGGAAGCAATCCCAGCAGTCCCAGTGATATGCCCGTTATCAGTCTGTGTTTAAGCATGCGGCTATCCCTGTTCCCGAGCGCCGTAACGGCGATGTCGGCGTTTGTAGTCTTCAACCGCGTCCCGCAATTCATCCTTTCCAAAGTCCGGCCACAAAACATTGGTGAACCAGAGCTCGGAATAGGAAGCCTGCCAAAGCAGGAAATTGCTCAGCCGCTGCTCGCCGCTGGTGCGGATGATCAGGTCCGGATCCGGTATGCCGGCGGTATCCAGGCGACTGGCGAAGGCTTGTTCATCCAGCTCTTCGGGGCGTGCTTTTCCGGCGGCGACCTCTTCGGCGAAATCACGGGCGGCGCGGGTGATTTCCCGGCGGCCGCCGTAGCTGAGTGCCAGAATCAGGGTGCCCTGATCATAATTACGGCTTTCTTCCATGGCGGCCCGCAAGTCATCCTGTATTTCCGAGGGCAGGGCGGTGAGTTCACCAATCGTCAGCAAACGAATACGGTGTTTGTGCAGGTCCTGCCTTCTTTCCTGCAGAAACTGGCGCAATAGCTGCATCAGCTGTTGAATTTCATCTTTCGGGCGTCGCCAGTTTTCACTGCTGAAAGCGTACAAAGTCAAATACTTAATGCCCAAATTCCGGCAGCCTTGCAGAGTCCGGCGCACTGCTTCGGCTCCGGCTCGGTGGCCTTCGCTTCTATCCAGTCCGCGCTGCTCGGCCCAGCGTCCGTTGCCGTCCATGATGACGGCCACATGACGAGGTGAATTGTGTCGGCGTTTATTCAAAGTCTGGTGTTTCAACAAAGTTGTTTCTTATTTGATACTTCGCGGTTTCAGGTTTCAGTGTTCATCTCCCTCGGGGTATCAGGCAGGATACGAAAGATTTGCGTGTACGAGTAGGTGTACGAGTACGAAACCTTATAACGATGCCGCATTTCCCGTACTCGTACACTTAAATCCGTGAATACTTCCGCCCGCTCGCTAAAGCTCGCTGCAACTGACATCTGAAGGCGGAATTCTGACCTTTGGAGCAGCCAAAGTCTCTTCCGCGGGGTATCTGGCGCCTCGCGCCGGCGGCCGGGCTTATGTGAGACTTCGAATATATAACCTTGTCTCGTTATGTTGCATGCAACATAAGTCCCGAACCTTGTCCAGTGTTTTTTGACTTTGGAATCAGGTGCGAGACAAGGTGCGAGACAAGGTTTATTATGCCGCACCAGTCTCTCCCTCAGGGTAACCGACGTGCTTCGCGCCGGCGGTCGGGCTAGTATGTGATCCGCGGTCTGGCCTGATTAATTCATGCGTATTCGGCCATGTGTTATTATAAATTGACAATTGAAATAATAACGCTTATTAAACCAATTAAACCCGGCCGCTACATTCATTCACACTCTGAAAGTCTGATCCCGGCGGGGGCCGACGGAGATAATTTTCAGCGGCGCCTCAATAAGTCTGGATAAAGCCTGCAGATATTCCTGACAGCGAGGGGGTAAATCTTCCCACCGGGTGGCATCGGTAGTTTTCTGTTTCCAGCCGGGGAATTCTTCATAGACTGGCTCCAGATGATTTATGTCGGAAGCTGCCAGGGGCATTTCTTTTAATTCTCTGCCGTTCAGTCGATAACCTGTACAGACTTGGATGGTGTCGAAATCATCCAGCACGTCGAGCTTGGTGAGTGCCAGCTGATCAACTCCGTTCAGCATGGCGGAATAACGGGTGGCCACGGCATCAAACCAGCCGCAGCGCCGGCTGCGGCCGGTGGTGGCGCCGAATTCATTGCCGATTTCTCCCATGCGTCGGCCGGTTTCATTGTTCAGTTCCGTCATGAAAGGCCCCTCGCCGACCCGGGTGCAATAGGCTTTAGCCACGCCCACCACATGATCGATTCGTGAAGGTGCCAGACCGCTGCCGGTGCAGGCCGCGCCGGCCGTGGTGTTACTGCTGGTCACAAAGGGATAGGTGCCGAAGTCAACGTCCAGCCACATACCCTGGGCACCTTCGAAAAGTATCTTTTTCCCGGCTTTGGCCGCCTGATTTACCGTCAGGGCGGTATCTTCGACCATTGGCGCCAGCATTGCTGCCGCCTCTTTGATCTTGGCCCATTCCGCCTCGATGTCTATGGTTTGCACCCCGGCTTCCCGGAATATCTGATTGTAAAAGTCGGCCTGAGTCCGGAAATGCTTCTCCAGAAGGTTTGGATTCAGCAGTTCTTCGGCCCGGATGCCGACTCGATTAACTTTGTCGGCGTAGGCAGGGCCGATGCCGCGCTTGGTGGTGCCGATTTTACTGTCCCCCAGCTTCTGCTCAAACAATCCGTCCATGACACAGTGATAATCGAACACCAGCTGACTGCGGGAGCTGATGCGCAAACGGTCGGACACCTTGTAGCCGCGTGCTTCCAGTTCAGCCACTTCCTTTTGCAGCGTCAAAGGATTGACCACAACCCCGTTGCCGATGACGCAGCGGCAGTCCCGGCGCAGGATGCCGGAGGGAATCAGGTGAAGAATGAATTTTTCCTCGCCTATTTCAACCGTGTGCCCGGCGTTGTTGCCTCCCTGGAAACGAACGACCATATCGATATCTTCGGTCAGAACATCAATGATCTTGCCTTTTCCTTCGTCTCCCCATTGTAAACCGACCAGAACTGAATTTGCCATTCTTTAATTTCTCCTAATCATATGCTTCAACTAAATCTAAAAGCGACCCCTTTTCGCACGGCTTCCAGCTAGGCCCCATGCGAAAAGGGGTCAAGACCTAATTTTGTGCTCCCCTTGTCTCGCACTTTGTCTCGCACCTTGTCTGGTTTTCTTTCGATTCCTCAGTTTTTAGACTAAGTGCGAGACAAG
>PUNB01000005.1 GCA_003552565.1 Lentisphaerota bacterium | reverse complement strand
TTTTCATTTTTCCTTGCTCCTTATGTGAGACTTCGCATTGTTAACCTTGTCCCGAATCCGCCTGAGGCGGATCACAAACCTAATTCCAAAGTCAAAAAAACTGGACAAGGTGCGAGACAAGGTTTCATATGCCGCAACAAGTCTCTCTCTCAGGGTATCCGGCGCACCGCGCCGGCGGTCGGGCTTGTATATGATGCCCTGAATCTTAATCTGTTGCTCTGCCGGGACAAGCCCGGCAGGGGCATAAAAACCTTTGCTCACGGGATCAGGATAGTGCACCCCCGCGCGAAAAGGGAATTCAGCCGTGGATTCCCGGTCTACTCCACCTCTTCATCCTGTCGATGAGCTTCAGCCACTGAAGCAGCAAGGTTATCCAGCTCTCTGAAGGTTTCAGTCGTCGGCATTCCTTTATGCATAACCGAGCCGAGCACCTCAACTTTAAGATTGGGAATCAGGCCGGATATCTGCTCAATCGCTTTACTGCTCCATCCATAAGAACCAATAATCGCCGCGTACTTGAGCTTGGGTCGCAGCAGATTGGCCAGATGAGAAGCGTAATAGACCGCCGGATGCGGACCGACATGCACTGTCGGCGTGCCGACTATCAAGGTGGCCGCGTCGACCAGGGCGATGGCCAGCTTGCCAATATCCGTCACCGCCAGGTCAAAAGCATGTACCGTGATCCCTCTCCGAGCCAAAGAGTCAATCAGATGCTTGACCATCATTTCGGTACTTCCGTGCATGCTGACATAGGGAAGAACCACCTCATTTTTCATCTTCGGCGATACCCACTCCTGGTAAGCATCGAGAATGAATTCCGGGCGATCATAAACCGGGCCGTGGCTGGGGGCAATCATATCAAAGTCGCATTGAGCAATTTTTTGCAAATTCTTCTGAATCACCCTCCTGAAAGGCATCATAATTTCAGCGTAATAACGCTTGGCAGCTTCGTACACCCGCCATTCGTCAGTTACATAAAGATCAGTAGTCGCTAAGTGTGAACCGAAAAAATCACAGCTGAACAAGATACGATCTTCCTGCACAAAAGTCACCATAGTCTCGGGCCAATGGACCCAGGGAGTGTAAACAAAACGCATGGTTTTGTCGCCCAGGGAAATGGTCTCACCGTCCTCAACCACCCGGACTCTTTCCGGCGCCACATGCAGATGACTGAGTACTAGATCTTCGGCCTTTTCACTGCAGACAAGCTTTGCCTCAGGGTAGCGCGCCAGCAAATCCGGCAGCACGCCCGCATGGTCCTGCTCGGCATGCTGTGACACAATAAAATCAACCTTCTCTACCTCTTCCAACGGCTCCATCAATTCATCGCGCAGCGCCGGATCAGTGCTGTCTATAAGCGCCGTGCCCTCGGAACCGAAAATCAGATATGCGTTGTAACTGGTGCCGTCGGGCAAAGGGATCAAGGAATCAAACAGCCGCCGTTCCCAGTGAACCGTGGCTATCATCTGAACTCCTGAACATATTTCGCGAGCATGCATAATTGATTTCCTTTTTGTTCAAAAAAAAACAAGATATTTTGCCAATATTTTGTCGGGTTGTGCTCAAATGTGTTCAATCCGCCTCAGGCGGATCTAGAATTTCACAAAACTCTTTTTCCCTAAGTCCGAATGCCGGCCGGATACCTCTTTTCAGAAATCACTTATGTGAGACTTCATCTTTTTATAGCCACGAAAACACAAAAAGTCACAAAAAGTATCCCCTAACTCCGCAGGCGCTCCGGAACCTGTGTATGACGAAGCATATCCTCAAAAGTTTCCCGCCCTCGAATCAGGACATGCTCCTTGCCGTTGACCAGCACCTCCGCCGGTCGCAGCCGGCCGTTGTATTGATAACTCATGGTGTATCCATAAGCGCCGGCGTTGTCGGCCACCACCAGATCACCGACGGTGCTGTTGACCGGCAGCATTCGATCACGCGCCCAGTAATCAGTATTCTCGCAAATCTGGCCGCAGACACCGATCCGTCGTTTTTCCTCCCCTTCCCGGCCATCGACATAGAGGTGATGATAGGCTCCATACATCGCCGGGCGGGCGAGAACGTTCATGCCGATATCGGTTCCCAGTATCTCAGTATAACTGTGCTTAACAGCGTGAATCTTGCCGAGCACATAACCGGCATCGCCCATAAAATAACGCGCCGGCTCCATCATCAGACGCGGCGGACACAAATCGAATTCCTTCACCTTCCGTTGAAAAACCTCCGCCACCCGGGCGGCTGTTTCCTCGATATCCAATCCTTCCTCGTCCGGCTTATAAGGTATGCCGAGTCCGCCGCCAAGATCAATGAACTCGAAGTGGATACCCAGTTCTTTGCCGGCACGCCCGACCAGGTCCATCAGCATCTCAGTGATCAAGGCGAAATAATCAGGGTCCGTTATACAGCTGCCGGGCATCATGTGCGCGCCGAAACGAGTAATGCCGGCATCCTTGGCCATAGCGTAGGCCTCCATCACCTGATCCGGATGCACCCCGAACTTGGCTCGAGGCCCGGCATTGGTGACATAATCGCCAACATTGCTGCGGCCGTATCCGGGATTCACCCGAAACGAAAGAATTTCAGGCTTTCCAAAACGCAGCAGCCGCGGCAGCAGAGAGATATCGTCCAGATTGAAAATCACTCCGCTTCGCAACCCCTGTTCCAGATCGTCGTCGGAAAGGAAATTGCCGCTGAACATCACATCCTCACCGCCCAGTCCCACCTCCCGGGCCAAGAGTATTTCGTTGACACTGGCGGCATCTATCCCCGCCCCCTCCTGGCGCAGAATGTGCGTCAACGCCGGGTTGTTGGATGCTTTAACGGCATAAAAAAAGCGAAAATCATTATAGTATTTCTTAAATGCCCTCAGAGCTTTTCGGTAATTTTCCCGGATTTTTTGTTCTTCATATACATAAACAGGTGTGCCGTAAGCTTCGGCAATATCCGCGGCCGGCACCTGATCAAAGTAGATTTTCTGATTCTCAATTCTCATGATTAATTCATCGTGCCTTTCGTTATGCATTCCTAATCAATAGATTCACGGGTGGTGCAGGAAATCTACTATAATACGATCCCGGATCATAAGCAACTATAGTTTGCAATATTACTTTTTCAGCGGTATATTCATCACACACAAATTATCATCAGCAAGGAGAATTTTCTTTATGGTAAATGACCGACAAACAGACTCTTCGGGTTATAATTCACCGGCCCGTTTAATGCGGATGGCCAGCGCTTTTCATGCTTCCTGCGTTCTTTTCACCGCTTCAGACTGCGGAGTGTTCAGAGTCCTGGAAGAACTCGGAAATGCCGACAGCAAGACGGTTGCCCGGAAATGCGGCCTGAATGAGCGCGCCGCTGATTTACTGCTTAACGGCTGCGTTGCCCAGGACCTGCTCGAGAAACTGGAGGACAACACTTTCCGCAACCGCCCGGATGTGAGTAATTTTCTTATCCCCGGCAAGCCCGGCGACATCAGCCAGGCAATTCGTTACAATCGGGATGTTTATCCCGCCTGGGGAAAACTTCCTGAGCTGCTTGAGACTGGACGCCCCGTGGAAGCACCGTCCCTGCACTTGGGCGATGACGAAACAAGAACCCGCGATTTTGTCATGGCCATGCACAACCGGGCTCTGGCCATAGGCCGGGGTGTAATCCCGTGTCTGGATATTTCCTCCTGCCGTCGGCTGCTGGATGTCGGCGGCGGTTCCGGCGCCTATTCCATTCTGGCGGCACAGGCCAATCCGCAATTACAGGCGATAGTGCTGGATCTGCCGGAAGTGGTCAAGATCAGCCGCGAATTAATTGCCGAAGCGGGTCTTTCAGAACAAGTGGAAACCATGCCCGGGGATTACCGAGAAACTGATTTTCCCGCCGACAATGATGTAATTTTCTTTTTCGGCATGCTCCATCAGGAATCAGAATCCTCTATCCGCTCCCTCCTGCAACGCGCCTGGCAGGCGCTGCGCCCAGGCGGCTTGATTTACGTCCTGGATATGATGACCGACGAGAGCCGCTGCCGCCCGCCTTTCTCCGCCATGTTCGCGCTGAACATGGCTCTGACCGCGGAGAACGGCTGGGTGTTCTCTGATCATGAACTCAAGCAGTGGATGCAGGATGCGGGCTTCAAAAACGCCCAGACTCATCCCTGCCCGCCGCCCATGCCGCATTGGCTGGTACGGGCTGAAAAAGAGTAAACCCCAAGGAGAAAAGAAAATGCAGATTGAACAGCCGGAAGTTTATATGGAAGACAAAGTGGAAGTGCGCAATCCCTACACCGGGGAAACGCTGGGAGAGAACCTGGTGGTTAAACAGAACCCGCACTTAAGCACTGAATCGCCGCACTGGGTTTTTTTCGACCCTGACAACTCGCGTTTGATCACCACCGGCGGCGATGTGATCGTCATCAAACATTACACAAGCTGAATTCACAGCCGATGTCGACTGATATCGAACGAGGCTGCCGCTTATGTGAAACACGGTTCGTCGTTCATCGTGCTTCGTTCGTCGTTATTGGCGGTTGACGATAACGGCGACGAGAACGGATGACGAGTCTCATAATCGTTCACCATCATCGTCGCCGAGCTCGTTAACCGCTGTTTCTGTTCCGGAGTATCCGGCGCCTTGCGCCCGAGTCGGGACTTATGTGAAACACCGGGTTTGATAGCCACAAAAAACACAAAAAGTCACAAAAAATTTATTATCAGTGTTAATCAGTGTCCATCCGTGGTTTTATTTTTT
>PUNB01000092.1 GCA_003552565.1 Lentisphaerota bacterium | reverse complement strand
TGTGCCCCCTTGTCTCGCACCTAGTCCCGGCGTTGTCGAGCTTGAGCACAAATCAGATCCGCCTGAGGCGGACGAGACAAGGTGCGAGACAAAGTGTAGTAACGCATCCCATGGGACGCTTATGAAAAAAAAATTAAAATAACCACCAACGCAATGCCCATCCGCGACACATTTCTAGACCGACTGATTGAACGGCTGGATCGCCTTGATCCCGACAGTGTGCAGATTTATCTGCAGAAACTGATACGGGAGAAAGGCTTTCTGGAAACAATCTTCAACACTATTCAGGAAGGTATACTCGTTGTCGACCGGGAATTACGCGTTCGTTACGCCAACTCCGCCGCTCATCGCCTGCTGGGACTGCCGGAAAGCCAGTCCAGCCCGAATCTGTCCCGCTTTATGCGGGACATCGACTGGCACAGCCTGATCGACGAAAAAAACGCCTCCTGGCGCGGCATGGGGTACCATGAGGTGGAGGTCTTTTTCCCCAGACACAGAATCCTGAGTTTTTATCTGGTGCCGCATCCCCCGGAAGAGGACGAAAATAAACCTAACAACCGGGCCACATTGATTTTTCAGGATGTCACTCAGCAAAAAAAAGAAACCGAAAATGCCATTGAAGACACCCGGGTGGAAGCAATCACCCAGCTGGCGGCGGGAGTGGCGCATGAGATAGGCAACCCTCTGAACAGTCTTAATATCCATTTACAGCTATTGGGACGCCATCTTTCCAGACAAACCGGGGAAGAAGCGGAAAACGCCCGGCAATTACTCGATGTCGCCCGTCACGAAGTTTCCCGCCTGGACTCCATCACAAACGAATTTCTGCGGGCGGTGCGCCCGGTGGACCCAGTTTTCGCACCGATTCAAGTGCAGAAATTACTGGCTGAATCCCTGCACTTCATGCGCCGGGAAATAGAAGACCGCGGCATTCGGGTGGAAGCCTCCCTGCCCGAGCATCTGCCGATGATCCAGGGCGACTCCGGCCAGTTGAAGCAGGTGTTTTACAATATCATAAAAAACAGTATACAAGCCATGAGCGAAGGCGGAATGATTGATATTGACTGCGCGACCACTAATGAATTTTTAGAAATTCGTATAACCGACAACGGCCGGGGTATCAGCAGTAATGACATGGCCCGGATCATGGAACCATACTTCACCACGCGTGACCAAGGCGGAGGACTGGGAATGATGATCGTCGAACGCATCGTCCGGGCGCATCATGGCGAGTTGAGCGTGCAGAGCGAAGAAGGCGAAGGCACCACCGTGACCATCCGCTTGCCGCTGCGCGAACGTCGCGCCCGACTGCTGGCCGCGGGTGAAAATAAAAATGGTTCCTTTGAAAATTGAGTGGGTGGCATGAGGTTATGGGAAAAGGTGTTTACGGACTCTACACGCACAAATAATAAAACCTTGTCTCGCACCTTGTCTCGCACTTAGTCTAAAAAATGAGGAATCGAAAGAAAACCAGACAAGGTGCGAGACAAGGTGCGAGACAAGGTGGGCACAAAATCAAAAACCCTGAATCTGAAACCACTATCAGCCCCCCATTCGTTTCAAGAAAGAGCCAAATTTTTCCTATGAGCAAACCGCGTGTATTAATAGTTGATGACGAGCGCAACACTCGCGAAGGCCTGGAGAAAGCCTTTCGTGACAAGTATGAAATTCATACCGCCGAGAATGCCGAAAAAGGTATGCGGCTGCTCCAGTCCATGTCGGTCGACGTGGTCCTGACCGATCTGCGAATGCCGGGGATGGACGGCATGGCTTTTATTCGCTGGCTGACCAACCTCAAGCAGCCGCCGCTGGTCATTCTTTTCACTGCCTACGGCAATCTGCAGACAGCTGTGGCCGCGATGAAAGAAGGCGCCTATGACTACCTGACCAAACCGCTGAACCTGGAAAACGTGGAAATGGTCATCGACAGAGGACTGCAATCCCGCACCTCGCGCCGGGACCAGAGCCGAATGCGCAAGGAACTGAATAAAAAATACGGCCTGGAAGGGATTATCGGCAATTCCGCCGCCATGCATCAAATTCTGGAAACCGTGCGTCGAGTGGCGGCGGCACGCTCAACCGTGCTTCTAAGCGGGGAAAGCGGCACTGGCAAGGAAATCATCGCGCAAGCCATCCATCGGCTCAGCCCGCGGGCCGACAATCCCTTTGTCGTGGTACACTGCGCCTCACTCAACCCCAATCTTCTGGAAAGCGAACTTTTCGGCCATGAAAAAGGCGCCTACACCGGTGCTCATGAACGACAGCTGGGACGCTTTGAACTGGCCGATCAAGGCACCATTTTTCTCGATGAAATCGGCGAGATCGACGCCTCCACGCAAATCAAACTGCTGCGCGTCCTGGAAACCCGCAATTTTGAACGCGTAGGCGGCAATAAACCGATTGAAACCGATGCCCGGGTGATCGCCGCCACCAATCGAAACCTCAAAGAACTGGTGCGCTCGGGGAAATTCAGGGAAGATCTTTTCTATCGGCTTAATGTGGTTGATATCGAAGTGCCGCCGCTGCGCCAGAGAAAAGAAGACATACCTCTGCTGCTGAACCATTTTCTACAACAGTCCAGTCGGGAAAACGACAAAACAATCAACGGTTTTTCTAAAGAAGCGCTGAAAATGCTAACCGCCTACGACTGGCCCGGAAATGTACGGGAATTACGTAACTGTGTGGAGCGCATGGCGGTCATGGCCACAAGCAACACCTTGACCATCAGTGATATACCGGTGGATGTCCGGGCGGCTCTGGCAGACTCTTTCTTGACCGAAGACCGGAAACCGCCGGAGAAAAGCGGCGTTGACAACAAAAGCGACGAGAGCAATGAAGGAGAGAATGCAACCAACGCCGAAGAAAAAGAATTCAATATTGACCACCAGGAAAGAAGGCTGATTGCCGAAGCTCTGGCGGAATGTCAAGGCAACCGGACGCGAGCCGCTGAAAAACTGGGTGTCAGCCGCCGAACCCTGCATCGTAAACTGAAAGCCTACGGAATGTCATGATCAGAATCATCGCTCAGATAACCTGGAACACCTTCCGGGAAATTTTGCGTCAGCCGGTTTACCTGCTGATACTCCTGGCCGTGCTCACGCTCATAGGCATGCTGCCGATGATGACGCTGTTCGTCTTTCGCGAACAGGAAAAAATGGTCACCGACAGCGCTCTGGCGGCGGTGATGGTCTTCGGCTGGGTGCTGGCGGTTCTCTGCTCCGCCAGCGCCATCACCCGGGAAATCGACCGCGGCACGGCAATCACTGTATTGGCTAAACCAGTACCTCGCCTAAGCTTCATAATCGGCAAAATACTGGGGGTGCTGCTGGCGCTGCTGATTTTCTGGTTCTTGACCAGCATGGCGTCGCTGATCAGTATTCGGGCGGCCACCGACCAATTCCGCTTTGATCAGGCTGTCGTGCTTGTTTGTTTTGGAGCCATCGGCCTGAGCTGTCTTTTTGGCGGCTTGCGCAACTATGTTAGCAAAGCCTCCTTTTCCATGAACGCCGCACTTGCATTGCTGGCATTGTATCCTGTGGCCATGGCCACAGTCGCCCTGATGGGAGCCGAAGAAGGATACACCCTGACCTACGCTTGGAACACGGTGCCGGCTTTTGTGCTGATCCTCTACGCCATCTGGATCATGGGCGGCCTGGCGATCGCGCTCTCCACTCGTTTCAGCCTGCTGGTGAACCTGCATATCTGCGCGGTCGTCTTTGTCATCGGCCTGATGTCCGATTATTTTCTCGGCCGCCATACCGAAACCAGTGTCCTGGCGCGGGTGGCCTACGCCGCCGTTCCCAACTGGCAGCTGCTCTGGCTCGCCGACGCCCTGGCGGCGGAGCGCGTCATACCCATGGCATACCTGGCTTTGGGCGGGCTCTATACTCTGGCCATGATGGGTGTATTCATCACCCTGGCCATGGCTCTGTTTTACAATCGGGAAGTCGGCCTGCAGAATATTCGCTGAGGATAGATGCTTGTGTGAAACTAGGTCTTTTAATAGCCACAAAAATCACAAAAAACCACAAAAAAAATGGAACGGCCGCAGCCTGCCTGACCACTTGGCCGGAAAGCTGATTTCACATCGCTGCCGTTATGGAATTTTTGAAAGTGTGTCAGGTCCTCGCGGCCATATAATGGAGGGCGAGCAGCTTGCCTGAGCCACACGAAGAGTGGTCAGGTCCCCGCGAGCCAAAACAGAGCCCATTCCCCTGCGGGCACACCTTAATGCCCGCGGGGACGCGGGCGCTCCCGAGGTATTGCCCGAGGCTAAGTCTCTCCCTCGGGGTAACAGGCAGGAGACGAAAGATTTGCGTGTACGAGTACGTGTATGAGTACGAAACCATATAACAATGCCGCATTTACCGTACTCGTACACGTACTCGTACACTCGAATCTCTTTAACACCCTACCCACAGATTTATCTGTTGAGCCGTTTTTCTACAACCACGGATCATAACACGGATAGGGTCAGGGTGCGAGACAAGGTTTTTTACGCGGTGACTGTTTCCCCCTCGGGGTATGTGTCGCACTGCGCCGGCGGTCGGGCTTGTATGTAACACCGCAGCTATCTTAAAGCGGCGCCGGGCCGCCGCACTCCAAAGATGCTTCGCATCAGTTCAGGACACTGAGCCGAAGGCTCTTTCGGAGTGCGGTGAGTTCTCACCGCTTTGGTATAGAACCTTATGTGAAACACAATTTTGAATGTTGAATATTGAATGATGAATTTTGAAGTGGAACTGCATGGTCTGTCCTAAACTCAACACTCAG
>PUNB01000022.1 GCA_003552565.1 Lentisphaerota bacterium | reverse complement strand
GTGATTACGAAGGCCGGCACTCTTTGGGGATTCAGGCACTCAAGGCTGCAGAACTCCACCAGCCCGTCTTCACTTTCCAAGTCGAACTTGACCTTGCTGAAGTCCCGCCATTTTTTTTGCGTCAGCAAAGAATCGACGCGTTTTTCCAGTACCGCGCATTTATCGCAGCCGGGTTTGCCGAAGATGATAATCTTGAATTGCGGTTGGTCGTTGGTCATGTTCTTTTCTCCAGCTTATGTGAGACTCAAGGTTTCAGTGTTCAGGTGTCAGGGCAGCCTTTCTGAAACCCGAAACCTGACACCAGAAACCATTAAATAAGCCTCTCCCTCGGGGTATCGGGCGCATCGCGCCGGCGGTCGGGCTTGTATGAGACTTCGCGTTGTTAACCTTGTCCAGTGTTTTTTGACTTTGGAATCAGATTCGAGATCCGCCTGAGGCGGATTAACCAGATCTGTCAAGTCCTGACTAATATTGAATGTTGAAGTTCCTGGCAGGCCAGGCGGTTCCACTTCAAAATTGTGTTTTATAAGTTCCGCCACCGGGCGCCTTGTGCGCCCGGGGCGATGTTCATCGGCTAATCATTGCTCTTTGCGCCCCTCTTTTTCCGCCGTCAGCGACGGCGGAAAAGGGGGAGAGTCAGGGTGTGGCGGTTCATTTAGCCATTGAACACATTCACCCGCCTGACAAGCAGGCGGGGGGCTTTTTTGTGGTTTTTTGATCAAGCGTTAGTCACCAGCTCTTTTTCCTGCTGCCAGATTTGCTGCTGGTCGGCGGATTCAACTTGGTAGCGGCCGCGATGGCGGGCGGTCAGTTCACCGTAGCGCTTGGACTTGTTCCAGTTCTGGATTTTACTGAAATAACCGACCACCCGCGTTTCTCCAACGACATTGTCAGAGCCGCAATGGGGGCAGTTTTCGAGCAGGCCGGCGGTGTTCTGTCGGCACTGATTGCAGTAAGTGAACTCGGGAGAAATTGTCACTTGCGCGGATTGTGTACGGAAATGCGTTTCCTTGATCAGCCGGGCGATGGAATCGGCTGACGGCCTTTGTTCACCGACAAAGGCGTGGGTGATGGCGCCGGATTCGATCAGGCTGTGAAACTGGCTTTGCAGCCGGATTCTTTCGACCAGGGAAACATTCGCTTCGGCTGAAACATGGATTGAGTTAGTGTAGTAGCAGACATCGTGGGAATCGCCCTTGACCACTTGCTCAGCTTCCTGCGGGAAGAATACCAGGTCGGTTTTCGCCAAACGCCGGGCGGCGCTTTCTGCCGGGGATTCCTCGAGCGTGATTTTGAGTCCATGCTTTTTGGCCAGTTTTTTGGCTTTCAGATACATATGGCTGATGATTCTGAGCCCGAGGCGCATTGCCTCCTGGTCTTCATGCAGCTCTTTTCCGTGAAGGAATTTCACCGTGTCATTAAGGCCGATCAGGCCGATGATATAAGTGCAGTCATCCAGGTTTACGTAAGGCCGGCCGTCGCAGGCGGTTTTGCCGATCTGGTAGAGGGGTCTGCCGGGGGCGCTCATCATTTCCTCTATGGTGCGTCTTTTTTCAAGATGCGCCTGCACCGCCAGTTCCATGGTGGAATCGATTTCCTCGAACAGGCCGGACAAGTCTTTTCTGTTTTTGCGAGCCGCTCGGTAGCCGGCCTGGGGAATGTTGACGGTGACGTTCTGGAAACCGCAGAAGCGCATGGACTCGGGATGCTTGAGCATCCTGCTGTCGTCAATGGTGGTGCGCAGCCGACAGCAGGCGCTAAGCGTGATTTCATCGCGGTCGAAGATGAAATAAGTGGAGCCGTTGCGGCTGGCTAGTTCACAGGCCTGCATGAACACTTCATATTGTTCCATGTCGGTGAAAGTTTCATCGCAGACGTGAAAATCGCATTTCGGAAATTCAAAAACCCGGCCATTGCGGTCGCCATCGCCCCATACTTCCAACAGTGCTTTGGTGAATTCCCGCGCCTCGAATTCGAAATCTTCGTAGGTGACAATTTTTTCTCCGCGCTCTTCCAGCTGCCGGCTGATTTCTTCATCGTAATAAAGTCCGCCATGGTTTTGGGCGTCGTACAATTCCCGCAGCACCAGTCTTTCCTCGCCTTCCGAGTCGCGATGATAAAGATTCATCAGGAAGTTGCCCTCGGGGTCGGTGTCGTCCCGGATTTGCTCTTCCAGTTCGACTGTCGAGCCGTCCGCCAGCCGCAGCATATAGTTTCCGCCCGGCCCGATAGCCGGCACGGAGCGCAGGTATTTCGGCACGCCGCTGTGGATATTGAAGTCTAGAAACAAGGTTTGTCCGCCGCGCGAGAAAGCGTTCTGAGAACCGTTGAAGATGAGTTCCTGAGCCACCTGTTTCATTTCCCGATAGCTTTTTCCCTGCAGGTAGGGAGCGTAAAAAATATTTATATAGGCGATACCCAAGGCGCCGGCATAGTTGGCCTGCATGGAGGCCAGGAAAGTGTTGAGATGGCCGGTGAGAACCGAGGCGCTGCGGGCAGGACGTGATTCGGTGTTCAAGTTGGCCAGATCCCGCAGGCCGTATTTCTTGACGTATTCAATCGAGTGCGAAGAGCAGTAAACCCGGTGCGGATAGCCAAGATCGTGCAGGTGAATGGCGCCGGTGGAATGCGCCCGTTTCATTTCCGGTGAAAAGATGGTCTCCAGTCCCCATTGTTTAAGCACCAGTTCCGCCAGCCCGAGATTGACCGCCTCCGGATTGTTGTTGACGATATTGCTGTTTTCTTCGGACTTGCTGTACATTAAACGGTCGACAAAGCCTTTGGGAACACGGTAAAGAGAAAGGTCGGTCAATTGCTGATTGAAACCGCGGTCTAAAAGGATATTATTGACCATTTCCCGAATCAGAGTGGTGTTGAGGGTTTTGATTTCACTGGCGATAACCTGGTTTTCCACCTCTTTGGCCACACTGATGGCAACTTCCTCAGAGAGATCGGTTTCCTCCAGAATCTGATGAGTGATGCGATTGCGGTTCCAGGGAGTGGTTTCGTTGCGGTCAACAGAGTGAACCAGCAGCAGGCTGGCGTCAGTGACATCGATATTATCTTTGTCGCCGCCGCTGCGCACCTTGATATTGCGGCGCGCCAGCTGTCGCTGTTTGCGGTAGCGTTTGTAGGCGCTCATGATTTCGACTTGACCTTCTTCGGAAAGAACGATTTCCACCAGATCCTGGACATCTTCGATATGTGGAACGCGCCGACCTTCCTCATCCATGGTCACATAATATTCGCACAAAGGATTGTCCAGCTCGGTAAGAACCTTTTCGGTGATCCGTTCCGCCAAAGCTTTGTCAGGTTCGGCTCCCGGGTCGCGGGAGACAGCCTGGGCGGCCTTGAGAATCGCGTTTTCGATTTTTTCCCGACGGAAGGGGACGACCATGCCGTTTCGTTTGCGGAAAACCTGGAAATTTGTCTGTTGCTGGTCCATAGCGCACTCTCCTTAATTTATACGATGAAGGTCTTATCCTCGGAACCGGTGTTGCCCGCCATTTCAAGGCAATGTATACAATATATAGTGTTTTTGTGAATTGTCAAACACTAAATATAGCAATTTTTTGATTTTTATTCATTTTCTTCAGGGACAAGGAATTGGCTCAGCAGAGACAGGGTCTGGCGGGGAGAATCTTCGAGGACGTAGTGTCCGACTTCATGCAGCCGATGGATTTCGGCATCAGGGAAAAAATGTTTCCATCGTTCCAGGAATGGCGGTGAGAAACAGAAATCACGCATGCCCCAGCAGATGATCATTGGTTTAAAGCGCAATTCCGGCAATCCTTCTTCGATGCTTTTCAAGGTGGACCAGGTGGGGTGAGATTTTTTGAGGGGAATATCCTGAACAAAGCGCAGGGTGGCAATGCGATTATTCCAGTTGTCATAAGGCGCCAGATAACCTTGCCTGGCGGTGTCGGTCAGGTTCGCGGGGTTGGCCACGGCCATGCGCAAAGCGGCGCGGGCAAAGCCGTTGCAGCCTCTGACCGCCAATGGCCCGAAAACGGGGGCGCGACAGAGACGAATACGCCAGGGGCACCGGGGAGAGAGAAAAGCGGCGGAGTTAAGCACGGCCAGCTTGCGCACTCGGGAGGGATGACGCACCGCCCAGCCGCAGCCGATGGCGCCGCCCCAGTCATGAACAATCAGATCACACTCGTCGATTTGCAGATAATCAAGCAGATGCTCTAGATTGTCGATATGATTAAGCAGTTGATACGGATAATCCCGCGGTTTATCCGAAAGCCCGCAGCCGATGTGATCGGGGGCAATGACTCGGCGGCCAAGTTGAGTGAAAGGAGGAATCAGCCGGCGGAAGAAAAAAGACCAGGTGGGATTGCCATGCAGCATTAACACCGGTACGCCCTCTCCTTCGTCCAGGTAATGCAGTTTCAAGCCTTGTTCGACAGTGAAATAATGGCTGCTGAAAGGGTACTCAGAGCGCCAGTCAACGGTGTTATGAGCAGCTGTCGAAAGGGGCATTTTTAATTCCTGCTTTGGTGTTTCCGGAGTGAAGAACACATGGACTGACACGGACGAACGGGAGTGGCACTGTTGGATGCGGATGGCCGCGAGCGGGCGAAGCGTCAGTGCCTGGCCTTCAGCTAGATCCCGTCCGCAAATGGGGTTATGCCCCCGCCGGGCTTGTCCCGGCGGAGCAGCAGATTGGTTTTCAGAAATTTGTAGCCCCCCTCATTTCCGCGGCATGACGGCGAGCCGACATGCCGCGGAAAAAAAGGTTGAACATTCTTTTAATTGCAATCTTTCGCTCCGCCGG
>PUNB01000266.1 GCA_003552565.1 Lentisphaerota bacterium | reverse complement strand
GTATGAAACACAATTCTGAATGTTGAATATTGAATGATGAATTTTGAAGTGGAACTGTCTGGTCTGTCCGAAACTCAACATTCAGAATTCAAAATTCATTATTAGTGTTCCCTGTTTCTTCATACGGGGTATCCGGCGCCTTGCGCCGGCGGTCGGGCTTATGTGAGACTTGACATTTTTATGGATTAGGGCGAAAGATTAAGAGGAAGGATTAGGAAAAGACGGGTGCGCCCCTTAATCTTTTGTCCTAATCTTTCGCCTTAATCGGCCATGTAACACCCTCTAAGTCTCTCCCTCGGGGTACCCGGCGCGTCGCGCCGGCGCTCGGGCTTGTATGAGACTTGGCAGGCAACCTGGAGTCAACAACGGCGGGCCTCCGCCGTTGTTGACAAGAATAATAATAAACTTTTCACCAATTTTTTAACGGGTACAGGATAAAACAAAAAAGGATACCAATATCATGTGTGGAATCGTCGCCATCTGGGGAGAAGAAGCGGAAGAAGAGCAGCTGCTTGCAATGCTCAAACAAATAGTCCATCGCGGTCCGGACGCCCACGGATTGTTCACCGGAAAAAACGGCGGCCTCGGCCATCAGCGCCTCAGCATTATGGACCCGCCGGGCGGCAACCAGCCGCTCTATAACGAAGACCGGAGCCGTTGTATTGTCGCCAATGGAGAAATCTATAATTTTCCCGAGCTGCGACAGCGATTAGCTCCCAATCACACTTTCGTTTCAAGCAGTGATTCAGAAGCTATACTGCACCTTTATGATGAAGAAGGGCATCAGTCGGCGCCTCAACTGGACGGCATGTTCGCCTTTGCCATCGCCGAAAAGGATCAAATTTTCGCCGCTCGCGACGCCATCGGCATCAAACCGCTTTATTACTCGGAAGATCAAGGACGTTTCTGGCTCGCTTCAGAACTGAAATCTCTGGCCGGCCAAGTTGACAACATCAAAGAATTTCCTCCCGGCAGTTACTACCATAGCGCCACTGGTTTTCAGACTTTTTATGAGGTGCCTGATATCATGCCCGGAAATCAGCCGGCGCCATATTATCTTAAACGCATTCGGAAAACCCTCGAACAAAGTGTGGAAAAACGTTTGATGAGCGATGTACCCCTGGGCGCCTTCCTTTCCGGCGGCCTGGACAGCAGTCTGATTGTGGCTCTGGCTCGGCGCTCGCTCGGCAAACCCCTGCATACTTTCTCCGTCGGTCTGAAAGACAGTGAAGACCTGCAGGCCGCGCGCCGTTTGTCACAATATCTGGACACCATTCATCACGAATACATCCTGAGCATTGAAGAAGTAATGGAAAAACTTCCGGAGATCATTTATCACCTCGAATCATTCGACAGAGACCTGGTGCGCAGCGCCATTCCCTGTTACTTCACTTCCCGCCTGGCGGCTCAGGAAGTCAAGGTCATCCTTACCGGGGAAGGAGCTGACGAACTGTTCGCCGGCTATGATTATTACAAGGACATTGACGACCCGGAGCTGGTACTGCACCAGGAGCTTCGCCGTTCCGTGGCCTCGCTGCACAACATCAATCTGCAGCGAGTAGACCGGTTGACCATGGCTCACTCGCTGGAAGGCAGAGTGCCTTTCCTTGATCTGGAGATGATAAAGCTTGCCCAGGAAGTGCCGGCTGAGTTCAAACTGCCGAACGATCCGCCGATGGAAAAATGGATACTCAGACAGGCCTTCGAAGACCTGCTGCCGGCCGACATACTGTGGCGTAAAAAACAGCAGTTCGATGAAGGCAGCGGCACTGTGGATCTGCTGGATCAGGCGCTTAAAGGCGTCATGAATGAAAAAGAGGCGAGTGAACGCCAGGCGGCCTATCCGGAAGCGAACCTGCGGGATCCGGAAGAGTGTTTTTATCATAAACTGTTCATGCAGGTTTTTGAGCGCCCGGAACCTATTCTGCAGAACGTCGCCCGCTGGGCCGAACGTCAGGAAGGAATATCGTAAAGCGGCAGTGCCTGAGACACTGGGGGAGAATCTGGTGGACAAATATTCGTCAGCTCACTGAACTACAGCAGCGTAAATGAGGACAGATCCAAGTGTACGAGTACGCGGAAGCACCTATAAACACTTACTCTTACATCTGCTAGCACACTCGAATCTTCCGTCTCCCGCCCGCTAATATCGACAAGGTGCGTGATCCGCCTGAAGCGGACAAGGCTGAGTTTCACATAAGCCCGTCTCGTTGCCCGCCGCGCTGTCATTCACCGCCGAGGGTTTTATAATAATCGATCAGTTCAGAACGGTATTCCTCACTCACCTGGTGCAGATCGAAATCCTGAACCATCGCTCCAGCGGTGATTGAACCTCGGGGGGAGTCCATTTCGATCACGGTTCCATCCCTGAGCTCAACCTGCGTCTGCTGCAGACGACGAATAACTCGCCTGTGCAATGATCGAAAATGGGCCAGGTCCGGGATTTCATTGATCGAACGGCGCAGGTCAGCGGCCGCAAGCCCCGCTGACTCGGCCGGCAGATGCAGCAAACGCACTTGCGAATAAAGCGCCTCCGTTTCCCTTCGCAATCGATCCCGGCCATGCACCGCCGGGTCGAGATGCAGATCCCGCCGGGGCGCCTCCCCGAACATACCGATAGTTTCGGAAAGACCGCCCAATTTGCCGCCGCCGGTGGAGCGGGCGGTAAGAGTCGAGTCTTCTTCCTCTTCCACCATCCCGGCCTGCAGCGGTTCCGGTGTGCGCCGGACCTCGGTCTCGCGTCCTTCAAGCCCTTTCACCCGATCCTCAACCAGCTCCCCGGCGGCCTGCCCTTCGCGGCCGGCGCCGCTGCGGCCGGTCATTTCGTTTTCATGCGGCGGCACATTGCCGGATTTACCCTTGGCGGAAAAGACCGGCATCGGTCCATCCATAATATCCCAGCCCATCTCCATATCAGCAATAATCTGATTGCCCGTGGCATGCTGCGCCTGTTCATCAATCTCCTGAGCTTGTTCCAGAAGGTCTCCGACAATATCCTCCAGCTCATCCGGCAAAGGCACTAAAGGTATGTCGGGGAATTCATCGGTATCGAAGCTTTCCATCTTCCAGGCGATATTGTCCGGTTCATCAGGCAGCCACATCTCCACATCCTCCACTCTCTCCAGCGTATCGCGAATGGAGTCCAGCAGCGCATCCTCCTTCTGGACGGCTATTTCTATCGCCGGCTCATGTTCACTGCCGGCGGCCTGCTGAACATCCTCGTAAATCTCCAGCATTCGGCTGTTCAGCTCGTGTGACACCGGCAGTTCGGGGAACTGATAGAAATCCTGCGCCAGCTGCTCGACCATTTCGCCCATGGCTTCCTGCTCACGATCCATTTCACCCAGCTTGCGCCGGGCCTCCTCGTCAAAACTCTTTCTTTCCGCTAAATCCCTGGTGACCTCGACGATTCGACCCTGCTTATCTTCCAGCTCTCTAAGCCCCTCTCCAAGTTCTTCCAATGCTTCCGCCGCTTCCTCAAGACGGCGGCGGGCAAATTCCCCTCGCCATAGATTGAGAGTATCCAGCCCCCGCAGCAGCAGTCGCAGACAAGCTTCTTCAGAATCCGCGGCCTCCCGCAGACTGTCATGCTCCAGAAATTCCGCCGCGGTTATCATTAAAACGTATAAATCCTTACGATCAAACAGATCCAGGACTTCCCGAACGGCGCTCATAAAATCCTCCTCCATATCCTGACGTAAAAGTTCAAGAGCCCGCGAATTAAAGGCCTGCAGATCCCGCGCTAAGCGGTCCTGAACACGAGACAGACGGGCCGGCGAATCAACCGCCCTGCCCTTCTGCAGTGCCAAAGTCGCCTGCAAGTTCAACAACTGTTCCTCGGCCAGTTTTTCCAGATTCCGCAACAGTTCGCTCCGGGATCTATATTCCCGCTCGTGTTCCTGGGCTTCAAACAAACCGGAGAGCGTCGCCAGAATGCTTCTTTGAACCGCCACGGTTCGCACCAGCATAGTCGCCAGATCTTCGATCTCGAATCCTGAAAAATCACGCAAGGCGTCGCGCAGCAGCCGCACTGCCTGAACCGCTTGCTTCTCGCGCAGCTCCCGCAGACGCGTAAGCGGCTGTCCGAAAAGTAAATCAGCAGTCAGCAGCCGCTCGATTTCTTTCTCTATTTCCAGCTGTTGCCGATAATGATTACGCACCCGTGATTGAGCCGGGAACTCACCGCTTACCGCCAAGTCCTTGCTGGCGACCGTGGCCTGCAGGTTCTCTCTCTGCATTTGTATCAGCGCCTGCAGTTCATCCCGCAATTTCTCCCGGGATGCCGACTCCATTTCCGCGGTTTTTTCCTTTGTCGACTCGGCAACAACCAATCGTAAAATATCAGAATAGCCAAAACGCTCCGTATAATACGGACAATTATCCGCAGCCCGGGCTCTCAAAATAACTTCTTCCCCCGGCCGCACTTCCAGAGAAGCCATGTCCAGCTTAAAACCTCCTTGAAATTCAAGCGTTTCACCGACAGGCGCGGCGCGTCCAAGCAGTTCCTCCTGACCGTCGGAAGTCAGTCTTTCCAGCTCAACCGAAGTCACGCCGTAGTCATCTTCGGCGCGAAACATGACAGCCGCTTCATCCCGCGGTTCAACTTCCAGACCATCCTCCGGTTCGGTAATCACCACTCGCGGTTTTTGGTCCTCTCTTATCTGCAAAGACAGGCGTTTATGGTTATCATCTCCGTTTCCATCCATGAACTCAAGGTCTATCGGCGCCGACTCCCGCGGCGGTAAAGTAAACTCGGTCTCAATCGTTTTGTCAGCTGGCTCAATTTCCTCTCCGGTGATTTCCCTTTCCTCTTGCAGAACCTTCAAAGAAGCTATTTCCTCGCTGAAGTTCAAAGTCAGTTTCACCTCACTGCCGGCCGGTACCTCCGATGCGGACTCTCCCTCCATGTCGTGGGTTATGGTGTAATTTTCGACACCGGTGTATTCCGGCGGTCGAACTTGCGCCCGCCAGGACTTAACGGAGGGCAGCGGCCTTATGGAAACCTGATGCCAGTCTGAAACCGCCTGTCCCGCCGTCACCCGATAACGAATCGGTGTCCTGACATCCGTTAATTCAATCTCAAAACGCCCCTCCCCGCCCTTATCGCTCTTGAAGTTCATCTCTCGGCTTCGGGGTTCACCGTCTTCACCCCGCCGCCACTGAAGCACAGACCTGGCGGGAGTCAGCCCGGCCGTTTTAGCGATTACGTTCAAAGATTCTCCTCGAACTAGGTCAATGTCGCCAGGAACAACTTGGACTATGCGAGTCAAGCCGGCGGGTGTCCTGGCGCCGCCGGGGTTTAACAGGCGGGCGGCAGCGTGAAGAGAAGCCTGGGGAGCAAGCAGAAAAAGAGCCAGCAGAACCGTCGCCGAAGCGGCAAAAGCCAGGACACTCCATCTTAGAAACAAGTGAGGAACAAGCCGCCTGGCCGGCATCCGCAGATCCGGCAGCGCTTCCGCACCCTCCTCGATTATTTTCTCGGCGAATGTCTCATTTCCGGTTTGTGCCAATTGAACCGCGTTAACTAAGTGATTGCGGCTGCCGGGAGTCACCCGTTCAGCCAGCACCGCCATGGCCACTGGTGTCAGAGTTCGCCTGACCGTCCAGCCGCACCACAATGTCGCTGCCGCCAGCATGACCAACCACAAACCGAAAGCGAAGCGGCAGCCCGCGGGAGAAAAACCGGCCTGCCAGTCAATGACAATAAACAATGCTGTAAAAGTCATTATCCCCGCCGCTCCCAACGCCGCCGCTAACAACGCCCGGCACCAGCGGTAGCGAAACCGCAATCCATCCAGCTGATGCGTTATTTTTGTGATACGGGAATTCATAATGTACCAATCGCAAATTGATTAGAAAAAAAAGGCTTTATGGTTAAATTGATCATGTTGGTGTGCTAGACCCATACGAAAAGGGTTCGAAAACGAGATTAGGGCGAAAGATTATGGCAAAAGATTAAGGGGCCTACCCGTTTTTCCCTAATCTTTCGTCTTAATCTTTCGCCTTAATCCAATTGGCCGTGGAATGCACAGCCACTTTCGAACTTGTGAGCTCCACAAACCCCTTTTCGCGGAGGGTCGTGCTAGACCCCGTCCGGAAAGGGGTTGAAGCCTAATTTTGTGCTCACCTTGTCTCGTCCGCCTCAGGCGGATCCAAAAAATGAGAAATCGAAAGAAAACCAGACAAGGTGCGAGACAAGATTAATTCCGTCATCCCAGAGACGGCTGTGAATCTCTAAAAACCTTCGACCATAAATATACAACCCGAGTTTCACAATGGCAATCAGAAGTGATCGACAAGAAAACGATAATTTAACCCTGACGGAATTCAAAACCTCAATCGAAGATATCGCGATAATTGAGGAAGTATTGGTCAGTCAAGGCTATTCCCCGGTCATTATTCAGTCGCCCGAGGACGACACTGCCTTGGTTCGGCTCTACAAACAGGAATCCTCAATATCGGGGAAAAAAACTGCTTCTCCCAATGATTCACCAACCCTGCCGCCGACGTTGCTCAGAAAATTGCAGCCATGGCTGTCACGACCTTTGAGTGACTGCCAGGTTTACACGATCAAACGTGAAGACTGGTCGGAAAGCTGGAAAAAACATTTCAAATCGATCCGCGTCGGTGAAAGGCTGATCATTAAACCAAGCTGGGAAGATATCAAACCAGAGTCCGGAGAAAAAGTGGTTGAAATCAATCCCGGTATGTGTTTCGGCACCGGCGGCCACGGCACCACCCTCGCCTGTCTGCGTCTAATCGAAAAACTGAACCGATGTCTGGGCCCGAATATTTCACTGCTTGACGCCGGTTGCGGCTCCGGCATTCTCTCCCTGGCCGCGGCGGCGCTCGGATATCAGCCGATAACCGCTTTCGACAATGACCCGCAAAGCGTTCGCGTAACTCGCGACAATATTAAAAAATCCGGCTGTCGAACCCCTATAGAAGTGCTGCAGGCGGAACTGAGCTGCTTCCAGGAAGACAGACAATACCGCGTAGTGGTCGCCAATATCCTGGCCTCAGCTCTCTTGGAGAATGCCGAAAAACTGGTTCATCTCCTGGATTGGGAAAAACCGCCCGCCTTTCTAATTGTCTCAGGCATACTCACCCGCCAATATCCTGACATACGAACCGCTTTTACCCGACTAGGCCTGCGGGAAATTGAAAGTGCGACTATTGATGAGTGGCGGAGCGGCTGTTTCAGCACCGGCGAAAACGTGTTCTGTTCCCTCACAGAAACAGCTTCATCAATCTCTCAAGCAAACGCGGATCCATAATCCCTCGACACATTTACTGCTCCATTCAAATTGCATCTTTTCAAACGGTAATTATATTAGCCTCCGCAAGTGGCGACAAAAAGTCTGATTCATGCATGAAACTGGAGATAATTCAATGTACGCGATTATTGACTACAAAGGCAGGCAGCATAAAATTGAATCTGGAGCGGTGTTGACCGTTGATCGGGTAAACGGCGACCCCGGAGAAACCGTTGAACTGCAAGACTGTGTTCTGATGGCTAACAACGATGGTGAAGTATCCACCGGCAGCCCCACAGTGGCCAACGCCCGAGTCGAAACTGAAATCATAGATCACTTTCGGGATCGTAAAGTCGTGGTGTTCAAAATGAAACGCCGGAAAAGCTATCGCCGGAAACAAGGCCACCGCCAGGAAAAGACTCGTTTAAGAGTAAAAGACATTATTCTCGGCTGACGGACTTCACATTCCCGGCAATTCAATCGGAAACCACAGGTAAGGATATTTTCGCTTTCATGGCCAACTCGTCAGCCAACTTGGATTATCATCGTTTCCCACAGCCCGGCAAAATCACATTGACACCGAGCAAGCCCTGCTCCACTCAGGCTGAATTGTCAATGGCCTACAGCCCCGGCGTAGCGGATCCCTGTCGAGAGATCGCCGCGCACCCGGAAACCGCCTTTGATTACACGTCCCGCGGCAATATGGTGGCGGTGGTCAGCGACGGAACGGCGGTGCTCGGCCTGGGAAACATCGGCCCGGCCGCCGGCCTGCCGGTCATGGAGGGCAAAGCCGTACTGTTCAAACACTTCGCTGATATCGACGCCTTCCCGATCTGTCTTGATCATGTGCATAACAGCGAAGGCCGGACCGACAGCGCTAAACTGATTGAAACAACCGCCGCCCTGGAGCCAACTTTCGGCGGTATCAATCTAGAGGATATCGGCGCCCCGGCTTGTTTCGAAGTCGAAAGCGAACTTAAAAGCCGAATGCGAATCCCGGTTTTCCACGATGATCAGCACGGCACCGCCATAATTTCACTCGCTGGTGTCCTTAACGCCCTTAAAATTGTCGGTAAAAAACTCGAAGATGTTCGGATCGTGGTGAACGGCGCCGGAGCCGCCGGCATCGCCTGCGCGGAATTTTATGTCTCAGCCGGAGCCAAACGCGAAAACGTTATTTTATGCGACACCCAAGGCGTGATTCATCAGCAACGTCGGCAAAACATGACCGAGCAAAAGCTAAGATTGGCCATATCCACGAACAAACGGACACTTGAAGAGGCAGTCGCCGACACGGATATATTCATCGGACTGTCAATCGCCGATTGTCTAACCCCGGAAATGATTCACTCGATGGCCAAGGATCCGATAATTTTCGCCATGGCCAATCCGGACCCTGAAATCCACCCTGATGCTGCCCTGCAGGCGGGAGCCGCCGTGGTCGGCACCGGACGGACGGACTTCCCCAACCAAGTCAATAACGTACTCGGATTCCCGGGCATCTTCCGCGGCGCCCTCGATGTTCGCTCCTCTGGGATCAATGAAGAAATGAAGGTGGCCGCCAGCCGGGCCCTGGCCGAGATCGCCTGTGAGCCGATACCTCCGGAGATTCACCAATACCTGAGCAGAGCCTATCCGCAAGACGCGGCTGACGGAGTTTTCGAGGGACAGAATCCCCTCAAACCTTCCTACGTCATACCAAAACCATTTGACCCGCGGGTAGTTCCCAGAGTGGCCAAGTATGTTGCCCAGGCGGCCCGCCAAAGCAATGTCGCCACCACCGAAATAAACGACTGGGAGAAATACGAACAAGCAGTTGCCCGTCGAACAGCAGTCGCTCAGTAAGCCCGGAACGCCCGCAGATTACCATACTGAGTTTTAAATCACAAAAAACAAGTTGCCGCACGGGCTGATGATAAAAATACTAGTTACCGCGCGGACGTATTATTACGTCCGCTTAGCCCCCACTTACTTGTACAACTCTTCATCCGATGCAACTTATAGCGGTTTCTTTTGTCCCAAGCATTGGAATTTATAGTTTTATACTTTTTACCCAAGTAAAGATTTTGTTGTTTAAAACAAAATGCTTGGGAGTGTTAGAAAAAAAACAAGCTGGCGTTTTTTGCTCCATTTCAGACGGGGGCGTTACGGTCTCGACTGTGCAGGTGCGACGTCGGTGGCATGCGGAGGATGATCGTTGGCCTCCTTAATCATCGGTCAAAACAGTAGCTGCGAACGAAGAATTCGCCCTCGCCGCTTAAGCGGCGACGTCTCTACCTTGACGCCTGATAGAGGATAGAGACGACGGCATCAGGCTGGCCGTCAACCCGGGTGTCCGGGGGCATCGGCGAGATATTTTACAGGACACTGGCTGCGCGGCAGGCTTGTGTTCCGCCAGAACCGCGCAGTGAGACTTTAAAGCGAACACTAAGCATGTAGAGGCCGATAGTCTGTCTGTGCAGGACGGGGGTTCGACTCCCCCCGCCTCCACCATCCTTATATCGCATCCCAGCCAAAGACGATGGCGATAACTATGACATCTTTCCAATTCCCTCCCCCATGAGAGTTGTCGCGCAAAATCCTTTGGAACGCCTGATGCAGCACAGTAATGCTTCCCGCGAAAACATGAATTGAACTCAGCCGGGAAAGGTTGTCGTACTCTTTGCCCTTCTCTCCGCAACGCTTATGTGAGACTTCGTCTTCTATAGCCACAAAAAACACCCGACTCCGCAAAACCTACGTCGCGGCATGCAAAAAGTCACAAAAAAAAATGGAGCGGCCGCAGCCTGCCTGACCACTTGGTCGTAAATCTGATTTCATATCGCTGCCATTATGGAATTTTTAAAGTGTGTCAGGCCCTCGCGGCCATATAATGGAGGGCGAGCAGCTTGCCTGAGCCACACGAAGAGTGGTCAGGTCCCTTCGAGCCGAAAACAGAACCCGTTCCCATGCGAACAAACCTTAATGCCCGCGGGGACGCGGGCGCTCCAGAGGTGTTGCCCGAGGCTAAGTCTCTCCCTCGTGGTATCAGGCACATCGCACCGGAGGTCGAGAAGGTGGCCGGAGCTTCCAGCTCCGGATTTTCAGGCGAATAGCGCCTGGAGCCGAGCTTATGCAAAACACAATTTTGAATGCTGAATTTTGAAGTGGACTGTTCAGCCTGTCCGAAACTCATCATCCAGAATTCAATATTCATTATTAATATTCAAGCGCTAAAACTGCCGAAGTTCAGATGGCAGTTGCAGCGAGCTGCCGCCTTCGGGATTACAGCATCACATCTCAGCGAGCGGGCGCAATGCCTATGAAGATTCGGCGGTTTCATATAATAAATCACGCCTGCAAATGGGGGATGTGTCTCCAGTCCAGTCCTAAAAGTTCGCTGGCCCGACGATCAACGGCACGTGCGTCAGTGCCGCCGACAAGCATGGAGACAGGCGGGTCGCATTCAGCTCCGCCCAGATGGTGTTCGGCCAGACCGACACGACCGTCCAGTAAGGTCAGATCCGGGGTGACATAACGGTTGAGTTCGGTAATCGATTCATGCATGTGCTGATGAAACGCCGATTTTTTCCAGTGTCCGCCGCGCTGATATACCGCCGGCGGCGGCAGTCCCAGCATGTTTTTCAGGGTGCCGCTGATTGCCGCCAGACTATGCGCTTTAAGAACGGGGACAGAGATAATAAAACTCTCAAAGGCGATTTCCGGAAGTTGCATGGATGGAAACAAGGAACAGTCATTCCGTTTCACTTCAATCATCGGAGCGTGGTTCAGGTCAAGCAGCGTGATGTCCATGCTTTCCGCCAGCTCCCTGTATCCTAACTGCTCGAAAACATGGTCGGTATCGTATTCCGGCGCGCCGCAGCCTTCACCAATGATTATCTCTGCATCGCTGCAGCGGCGCAAATAAGCAGCGATCGCGGCACAGCATGCGACCGGAGTTGTCACCGGCGGCGGGCTGGTGTTAACCAGATTAGGCTTAATCAGAATGGTTTCCTGATCCGCCAGCAAGGCGGCCGCGCCAAGTTCATCCAGTAGCCGCGGCATAGATTCCCCATAGGAAACAAAGGGCAGCTCGATGCATGTTTGGGTTGTGGACATAGTTTCTGTCTAACCTCAAAATGAACCATAAACAATATAGAAGAAGACTAACATCACGTAAGTCATCGGTCATAGGTGCGTTTATACAAAGAATTTAAAATAATAAGAAAATCAGCGCCCGCAGCCCGCGAGATTCGCTGAACTGTCTTGTTGGCAGGGAATCTTCGCTCTATCTCCTGCCCGGGTCTGGATCTGGCCAGTGATGGGCATACCTTTCGCAACTGCCGCACTTGGCAAAGTCGCCGTCTTACGGCTTCGGCACTCATGTCAATCTTCATCGGTGATACTCCGTAAATATTCAATGTCATCTTGATCCTGTCCACTCTGACGGAAAGACTTCAACAGGATCAACCCCTCTGGAGATAGGTAACAGAGTTCATTATACCAAGTTTCTGTAATTTGTCAATTGGAAAGCGTTAGAATCGGAAAAATTCAAACATCATATTCATTTTTGTATATTGCTTATATCAAGTACGTGGCCAATATAGGATGTTGCCTTGAATAGTCTTAGCAGTAATTTTTTTTTGGTAATCATTAAGCTTGCAGTGATAGCAGAGTGCGAGAGCTTGAGGTGAGAAGGTGGTACCCGGGGGGGGACTCGAACCCCCACTTCCTTACGGAAAACGGATTTTAAGTCCGTTGCGTCTGCCATTCCGCCACCCGGGCCTTAAGTTGCTGCTGGTGAGATTATAAATAATCAGAAAACTATTGTGGCGCGACTCTACGTTAAGCGAATTAGCGCAATAAGCCGCAAAACCTAGGGAAGACATAACCTAGTACAAAACAACAATAATTCAATGTGATAACCGGGATGAGGTAAGCGGTCTGCCAAAGATGCGTTGATACGGGGTTGAAAGGCTTTCAAATTAATCCATATTGAATCTTAGCCCTGCACTGCTCCGGATACATAGAGAACCTTGACGTAGTCTTCCCGAAACATCCCAGACCTGGGAAAGGCGATCGGATCATCGGTATTGGATTTAGAGATCTTCGCCAAACAAAAATGACAAAATCGAAACTTTCAGCACAAAATATTGAAAAAATCTCTCGTTTTTCGAGTTATGGTATGACAGTGATTTGAGGGCAAGCGGTCTGGCTGGCTGAGGGCGCTCCATTGGCTCGCGAGGACCTGACCACTCTTCGTGTGGCTCAGGCAAGCTGCTCGCTCTCCAGATACGGCTGCGGTGATGTTCCCTCTCTAAATATAGCACGTGGCAATGCGGGCGTCCGAAATCTCATCCGAAACAAGCGGGAGCATGGGTGCGATACCTTTTCGCACGGGGTCTAGTTACTTGTCGACTAAAGGAGAGCGACCGTCCACAGTCCGGTCGTTACTTGTCGACTTCTTGAAGTAGGATAAAGTATCCTTTATTAAGCAATTACTGCAAAAGTTCCAAATCCTAAATCACAAGTCCCAAATAAATCAATAACCCACTTTTTTAAGAGAGAACCATAATAGAGGTTTTTTATGCATTTAAGGAATTTCGGAAATCGTTCCGGTTTCAAGGTGCCCCCGGCCAATATTGGGGGGATGCGACTGCCGCGCGATGTAAAAGACGCGATCTACCTTATCCGCTATGCGATCGACTCCGGAATGCGCTACATCGACACCAGCAGGGGTTACGGGGAATCAGAGTGGATAATCGGCAAAGCCTTACGCGACGGTTATCGAGAGAAAGTGATCCTTTCAACAAAATCCTCGCCCTGGATTATCAAGGTCAGGTCGGATGATCAGCCGGACGCGGCTACGATACGTCGAAGAATCGAAGAGTCTTTACAGCGTTTGAACCTTGATTACATAGATTATTATCAGGTATGGAACATTGCAAGCCGTGAGCACTACGACCAGGCCGTCCGGCCAGGCGGCATAGTGGACGGCATTCAGCAGGCGATCAAGGACGGACTGGTGCGCCGAACCGGATTTACCACTCACGACAGTGTAGAGAACCTGAAGAATTACATAAAGGAAGCGGACTGGTGTGATATTATTCTTTTCACCTATAACCTTCTTAATCGGCGTTATCAGCCGGCGATTCAGGCGGCGGCGGAAGCGGGCATCGGCACTTTGATCATGAATCCGGTAGGCGGCGGACGCTTAACGGAAAACAGTCCGGTGCTTATGGAACTGGCGGGTCAGGTCGGAGCGGCGGACGTGCCGGAGCTGGCTATTCGGTATATTCTTTCCAATCCTCACGTGACCAGTGTGGTTTCCGGAATAAACCGGCCTAGTGACATTGATCACACTGTGGCAGCCGCCGAAAAACCGCTGTTTTCGCCGGACCAAATGCAAAAGATAAATCAATTCCTGGAAGCGCGAGGTCCGGAAAACAGCGGATACTGCACCGGCTGTGAATACTGCCTGCCCTGCCCTGAAGGAATAAACATACCCGCGGTCATGAAATGTGTCTATAACGCCCGCGCCTGGGGGCTGCTTCAGGCGGCGCGACAGCAATACAAAAAAATAGACATTCAAAAAAGAGCAGAAGCATGCACCGGCTGCCGAAAGTGCGAGCCGAAATGCACCCAGCACCTGGCAATCTCCGAAGAAATGAGATGGGCCGCTGCCAACCTGACGGAAGAAAATAAAGAAAACAACTGAAGAAACAGGAATGTACGAGCTGTGGGATCCCTGAGTCTGCGTCAGCCAAACCCCCTCCGGATAGCCGCGCCGTAGTTCCAAGGGCGGGATTCCAAGCGTTACTTGTCGTCCCGATGGAAGCGACCATCCGGAGTCCGGTCGTTACTTACCGAAGCTCCCGACATAAGCGATCACCACACTAACGCAGCTTGACCAGCAGTCCCAAAAGTATGGGAATCAGAAAGGTCTGCAACAGAAAAAAACGCACCAGCACCTGAGTTTTTGACCAACCCAGATTTTTCAGACAGTGGTCATGCAAAGGGAAGCGAATACTGTGCAGATAAACCGCCAATCTGGAATGCCGGCCGTTATCACCGAAATCACCGTTGCGCTTTGATTCGGCCACTATCTCCGGCGAACGGACATCAAAGCCGAGCTTTCTCAAGCCTCGAAGAATCAGAAGCTTGACCAATCCGGTACCGCCGTTGAGCAGCACAATAGGGGCGATTGAAACAATCAGAAATGGGTTGCCCGAGGCCAGCACGGCGACTCCGACCAGCAATCCGAAGAAACGCGATCCGGCATCGCCCATGAGCACCGAGCTGGGTTCGGCATTGTACCAAAGATAGCCGGCCAGGACACCGGCTCCGGTGAATATCAGAATGGCCCATTCCGCTCCCTGCTCGTTATGGGGCACCAGCAAATAATCAGCCACGCCGGCGTGTCCGACCACCACATAAAGAAAGCCGCCCATATAGAACAGAGACATCAAAGTCAAGGTTCCGGCCAGGCCGTCGACCCCGTCAGAGCAGTTGGTGGTATTAATGGCTATCATTAGTACCATACCGGCGATAATTAAATAGAGCCATGCCGGCAGCGAAACCGGGTCGCTGAACAGGGGCACCCAGATAGCCACTGTCTGCCCCTGGCAAAACGCCAGAGCGGTGGCGCCAGCGACAAGCAGATCGAGAAGCAGTTTTCGGTTTTCGTGCCATGAATCCTGACTGCGGTCATCCAAATAACCGCAAAACATGGCCAGGACCAGACAGGCGGCAATCTGCCACACCCTGATTCCCAGCGGCTGAAACAGAAAAAGCGAGAGCAGAAAAGCCGGTGTCAATAGCAAACCGGCACCTGTGGGTTTTCCTTGTGCTTCCGTAAAGGTTGTGGTAAACGGCCGTCCTCGGTCCAAGGGTAGGTGCTTACGCATAACAGGAATAAGAAAAAAAACCAACAGGGCGGCGAAAACCGTACCCATGCCGATAAGCATCATGTGAGATTGGAAAAGCCGGAAAGGCCCCCAGATTTTTTCTAAATAGGGTGCTAAAAGAGGAAACATAACAATTATTCGTCGGGGTTAATTTCTATTCTGTTATTTATAACTTATGTGAGACTTCGCATTTTTGACACCTTGTCTCGCACCTAGTCGGAAACAAAAAACTGAATCGAACAAAGTGCGCGACTAAGTTCGCGACAAAGTGTTTTAATACCCAAGTCTCACCCTCAGGCTGTCCGGTGCCTCGCGTCGGCGGTCAGGCTTATGTAAAACAACGGGTTTTCGTTTGTTGTTTTCGGCGGTTAACGAGAATCCGCCTCAGGCGGCCCCAGAACCTGAATCCATTTCGACTTTATCTCTCTTCCGCGGAATAATTCCGCATAGCTTCTTCGACTTCTTCTATGGTCGACAAACGCAGCAGTTTTCCAGCCAGCTCCTCCGCTTCACTGAGCTTAGTATTACGCAGCAGCCGCCGCAAATGAACGATCTCATGGGCATCAACACTGAAATCCCGCAAACCAATCCCCAGCAGGAAGATTAACAGCCCCGGCTGATTCACCAGCTCCCCGCAGATTGACACCGGTTTCTTGTGCCGTCCAGCCGCCGAGGCCACTTTGTTGAGCGCACGCAGCACGGCTGGATGCCAGGGAACGTAATAGTGAGCGATTCCGGGGTTGGTGCGGTCGGCCGCCAGCATGTACTGAACCAGGTCATTGGTGCCGAGGCATAGGAAATCAGCCGCCGCCGCCAGTTCATCGGCCAGCTCCACCGCGGCGGGCAGTTCAATCATCACTCCTAAAGCTGGGGAAAAGAGATCATCGTGATTGTCACGCCTAAGCTGGCGCATACAGTCACCGACGATTTTCCTGACCATCAGAAAATCATCAACGGAAGATATCAAAGGAAACATAATCCGCATATTGCCGCCGGTGTCCAAACCGGCTCTAAGCATAGCTCTGAGCTGCTGCTCAAAGACATCCTGATACTGCAGAGAAAAACGAATGGAGCGTAAACCCAGAAATGGGTTGGCCTCTTTAACATTGGGAAAATAAGAAAGCATTTTATCGCCTCCGACATCGAGAGTTCGAAGACTAACCTCCGCTCCCTGCATTTTTTCCAGAATAAGAGAATAAATCCGGTACTGCTCTTCCTCCTGGGGAAAGTCATCCCGCACCAAGTAAGGAAACTCAGAGCGATACAAACCTATGCCCTCCGCTCCCAGATCAAGAGCCAGAGGTATTTCACTGATCAAATTAATATTGGCCAGCATCCGCGCCCGGCTGCCGTCATCAAGATATACTTCCGTTCCCTGCTCTTCCGCCGACATATCGGCATCCGCTTCGGCTTGAGCTGCCCGCAGATTTTCATAATGTTCAAGAACTGTTTCATCGGGATTAACAAAGACATTTCCCTGACTGGCATCGATGAGCAGTTCTTCATAACCGGACAATTGATAGAGTCGTTCATCAGCGGCCACAACCAGAGGTATATCCAAAGCTCGAGCCAGGATTGCCACATGGGCGGTAAAAGCGCCTTTGGCAACCACCAGTCCGGCAGCGTTCTGAGTGGATATCCGTAACAGATCTGAAGGCAGCAATTCTCCCGTAATGACAATCCGGCCGCTGTAATCACCGCCATCGATCTCCTCCGGCATCATATTCTGAAGCAGCCGATGCCCCAGGTCGTTAACGTCCTGTTCTTTTTCCCGCAATCGCGGGTTCGAGCTTTGCCGAAAGACAGCCGCCAATTCACGCACCGTTTCCACTACCGCTGAACTGGGAGCCTGTCCATCTTTTATGAGTTGACGAATACGTTCCACAAAAGCAGGATCTCTAAGCATCAGCAGATGAGCGTTAAAAATCAGAGAAGCCTGTAAATCCAGAGCCTCTTTTTCCAGCCGCAGCTGCAGCTTCTGCAGTTCCTCTTCAGTAATGTTAAGAGCCTTTTCGAAATCTTCAAGGCTTAAAGGACATTCACCGTTTTCGGCGGCCGCGAGCAGGTTTTCCTGGGGGGAAAGCATGCCGTAATATGCAACTCGCCCGTAAGCGAATCCCGAGGAGCCGGAGGAACCGCGAATCATGTATGACTCCCCTTCTTCGTGCCCGTCGATCAAATCCGGCAGCGTATGCTCTGAAAACCTGCCGGCCGATAAATCAAGAAACAGCTTGGTGTTTTCAATTGCTCCGGCCAGCTGAGACGCAATGGCCCGCAAGGCGGTGCTGTCGGCATCCTCAAAAAAGCCTCTTTGATGATGCTGAACCGTCAGCACCCCTATACGATTTACTCCATGGACAATAGGTACCGCCAAAAAAGCTTCGTAATTTTCTTCTTCGATGCCGGGGAAAAATTTAAAATTGGGATTGGCCGAAGCCTGTTCCTCCCGAATCGGCCTGAGTTCTTTAAGAGAGGCGCCGGCAATCCCCTCACCTATCATAAGACGCACTTCTTTTCCCGATGGAATTTTCAATCCGCGGGTGGCCTGCAGAGTCAGTTCCCGGCTGGCTTCATCGTACAGGTAAATTGAACAAACCGGTACCCGCATGTGCTCAGCCACGCAATCCACGACCTTTTCCAGAAATTCATTCAAACCGCCTTTGCCACTGAACATACTGCCGAGTTCAGCGATGGTGCAGAGCATTTCAACATTATCGCGGGATTTGTCTTTCATGATCATACCTCAAAGCAATGGAAAGCTGGTTTCTACTAATTCGGTTTTCAGCCTGAAGAATTCACGAGCCAAGTTTGCCGCAGATAAGAATAGCCACAAAAAACACAAAAATACAATTCTTCGAACCTCCGGCTTCAGGTTCCAGCCCTCAGCTTTCAGCCCTCTATGAATGACGCATGGCCGAATTCGCATGAACTATCAGACTAGCAAATAAGCCGGCAGCTGCAGGAAAAAATAGAAAACTACAATTATAGTAACACTTGAAAACGGAAATTAAACCTTGACGAGGCCCTATTTTTATGGAAAAATACAAACAGCGGTTTATAGAATTCATGGTTGAGTGCGGAGTTCTGAGTTTCGGTGACTTTGTCACTAAATCGGGACGCGAGACCCCGTTCTTCATCAATACCGGCAACTACAACAGCGGCCACCGTCTGTTCCGGCTGGGAGAGTTTTACGCTCAAGCACTGGTCCGTCACCTAGGCTCAGATTACAGCTGCCTTTTCGGGCCGGCTTACAAGGGCATTCCGCTGGTCGCGGCCGTTTCCACGGCTTTATACCGAGAGCATGATATCGATGTCAATATCTGCTTTAACCGCAAGGAACAAAAAGACCACGGTGAAGGCGGCGGTCTGATCGGCCACACTCCCGCGGCAAATGATCGGATCGTCATTGTTGAGGATGTAACCACTGCCGGAACCTCCGTGCGCGAGACCGTTCCCTTGCTGAAAGCCATAGCGCCGGTCCAAATATGCGCCCTGCTGGTGTCCGTTGACCGGCAGGAAAAAGGAACGAGCGAGAAATCCGCTCTGCGGGAGCTGCGCGAAGAGTTCGGGCTTAAACCGATACCGATAGTTAACCTTGATGAAATCATTGTGCACCTCAGCCGGTATCCGGTCGGAGGGAAGATAATTCTGGATTCCTCAATGCTGTGCAAAATAGAAGAATATCGCAAGAAACACGGCGGCGAACTTGGCTCGTGAATTATTCAAAGTATCCCTCGTTAAACAATTACAGCTATAAATCACAAATTTGGAGAGACTTAAATTGACAGGAACCGCCAATCAAAGTGATAGTTGTCGAAAACACATAACTCTTTATAAGGATCGATGCCTTGTTGAGCCAAGTGGTCAGACAGGCGGCGTCAGGCCGCCGCTTTAAGATAGCCGCGGTGTTTCACATAAGCCCGGCCACCGGCGCGGGGCGCCTGATACCCTGAGGGAGAGACTTGTTGAATGGTTTCTGGTGTCAGGTTGCGGGTTTCAGGGACAGTACTTTCCTAGTCTCGCACCTTGTCTCGCACTTAGTCTGAAAAATGAGGAATCGACAGAAAACCAGACAAGGTGCGAGACAAGGTGCGAGACAAAGTTTTATTTTTTTGTGCGTGTAGAGACAAAAAAATAAAACTTTGTCT
>PUNB01000250.1 GCA_003552565.1 Lentisphaerota bacterium | reverse complement strand
AATAATCGGAATAAACACTAGAGGAATTATAAGCACCAATACAAAAAACCAAAGCGGAAAATCACGGGTAATGACAGTGTACATCACCGAAAACGCCGAAACCGCCACCACCACCGGTGCCTGCGTCAAGTCCCGCACATGTTTAGCAATACCGGTCTCCACTTTGTTGGCGTCATTGGTGATATGACTGATGAGCGAGCCTATATTGCTGGTAGCGAAAAAAGCCAGTGACTGCTCCTGCAGATTGCGAAAAATCTGGTTGCGCAGATCAAACACCAAACGAGAACCCACCCAGTGCATAAAATAAAGATTGAAAAAGACCGCCGCCGATCTTAAGGCAAAGAACAAGGGCAGGCCCAGCACCCCGATGAGCATGAACTGCCAGGTGATGGTTCCATCCTCGGTGAATTTAGGAATATCCAGCAATTCCGCCAGCAGCCCCTCGGCGCCGCTATCTGATGTTTCGATGTGTGAAGCTTCATCCTCCGCCTCTGCCCGAGGCCTGTCAAGCTGTTCCACAGCTGGATCCTTGGCTGATTCACCGGCAGCCTCTTCCTCGATATGAACAATTCTTTCCTCGAAAGGTTCGATCACCCGCGGGGCATACTGAAAAACACCCAGCCAGGAACCGCCGGCGATGACACCGCAGAGTATGCCGATAGTCATACGCCAGCGGTATGGACGGCAAAGCGCGAAAAGTCGACGATAGACTGACCAGGAGGCGGTTGAAGGCATTATGTGTGAAAATCCTGTTTGAGTTGCTTGTCCGCAAGAACATAAAACATAACTCCGCCAGAATTGAATTCAAACAGCGAAGCAATCTGGGACAAACTTGATTTGTAAATTATTCCACTTATAGATTTATTTACCAAGGAACTCTTCAAGATAAATTAACACTTACTAAGCTTATGTGAGACTTCACGTTGTTAACCTTGTCCCGAATCCGGCTGAGGCGGATCACAAACCTAATTCCAAAGTCAAAAAACACTGGACAAGGTTCGGGACAAGGTTTTTTATACCGCAACAGTCTCTCCTTCGGGGTATCCGGCGCTTTGCGGCGGCGGCCGAGCTTATGTGAGACTTCGTGGTTTCAGGTTTCAGTGTTCAGGTGTCAGGAAGACTTCTCTGAAACCCGAAACCTGACACCAGAGACCATTCATCAAGTCTCTCCCTCGGGGTATGTGTCGCATCGCGCCGGCGGTCGGGCTTTTGTTGAACTCGTGGTTTCAGTGTTCAAGTGTCAGATGGTGGCCGGAGCTTCCAGCTCCGGATTGTCAACGAGCCTCTGCCTGTTTATCAGGCAAAGCCCGGTTGACGGGATTGCTTGGTTTGTTGACCACGTGACTCCATGACTCCGGACTGACTTATTGACATTATCCTGATTCCGTTTTTTAAACACTCCCTATTCAAGGCCATTGTCATGACCGCACCCGAAACTGAAAAACTGCTGGCCTCATTGCAGCCTCTTTTCCAGCTTAACCCGCATATCGTCCAAGCCACCAGACGGGAACTGCTGGAGCTGGCTTCCTCGGTGCCGCCGGAGGATTTCCCCCGAATCGCGGAAACGGCTGATTCTCTGGTGGAGAGTTTTCTAGCCGCTCCCTGGAAATCTTCCGAAAAAAACATTCTGAACGAATTCAGGGGGTATCTGCTGGAAGCATACGGACAGATGCGCCAAAGCGGCGAGATATCGGCCGACGGCAACAACAACGGCGAAGAGAAGTCGAACCACACTGTGGCGTTGGCTCTGCCGCAGTCGTTCACCGCACTTGAATGGTTCAGACTGCTCGAAGGCGCCGCGGTGCCCACTCGACTGAATAATTCAGTCGATGCCGTCAATCGCCGCAATCAGCTGACATCGACGGTGCTGCCGCAGATGTTCGAAGTCCTTCTGCGCATCGACAGCCAGCAGGCCTTCGCCTGGTTCGAAAACTTTCTTCATAATAACCGCGGACGACTGGATCAGGATGTGGTTCGCGACATTCTGGAGTCCTGGCGCGCCCGCCGACCGCTTCCAGAAAAATGTCTGAACTGGCTCTTCACCTGGTGTGCTAATGAGGATTTACGCCAGCAATGGCCGGCTGTTTCGGACACCGCCGACCGTGTCCTGCGGGTCCAGCTTTTCGAACGCTGGCTGCCGCGTGTGCGTACACACCCATCCCCGCTTCTTCAGCACCTTGCGCGGATCGGCACGCGCCTTGAAGGTTCCGAAGCAGCGTTACGGCAGTGGCAGCAGCAGGCAGTGGCGGAACTAGGCAGAGCGGTTACTGCTTTTATCGATTTCAGCCGCTATTTGCCGGATGAAACCCCGCCCTTAAAACACTGGGCTGGAAAACAGGACTGGAGCCAGGAAGCAGTCTTTCTGGAACTGAAAAAAATGGAAACTCTCTTCTCTCCCGTAATGCTGTTCGCGGATGCATTGCTCCAGCAGCCGGACGGCAGTTATTCCTTCGCTCTTTCCCTGCTCGGCTTTCCCCCTGATATTCTGGAAGCCTGGCGGCAGCGACTGCTCGAAGAAACCCGTAGAATGGTATATCAGTCACTGCTGAACGACATTAAGGCCGACCGGCAGCCAATAGGCACCATTCGCACCTATTCCGCAGGCGATAAACAACTGTACCGGTATCTGCTTTCCCAGCTGGACTTGGTCAGCCGCACCTTCGGCAATTTGGAACAGCGCGACAAAGTGGCGGAACAGCTGGCAATTCATTTTTCCAGCCTGCGGGAAGCGCAGCTGCTGCCGAGGGAACTTACCGCCCGTTACCGAAAGCTGATGCGCACTCTGCATGAAGACAGCCTGCGCCGACTGCTCTCTCCCGGTCAATTGAGAGAGAGCGAAAATTTTACAATTCGCCGGGATCTGCTGACCATTGCCGCAGAGGCGCGCCGCTATACCCAGCGCCGACGCGCCTTGAACACCGAGGTGGAAGAAATGTTGAGCAGTCGCTTTGATTTCGAAAAAAACATTCGCCGAAAACGTCTGCAATTAGCGCGCGAACAATTGCACACGCAAAATATTCAGCTATCTTAACTGCACCGTCATCAATGCAATCTGCTTAACCGTAATAATTCAGAAGTTTTCAACATAACCTTTATTACAGGATCAGGAGTCCGACATGAAAATCATCCGCTTATTTTTTCTTTGTGTACTTCTTTCCGGAGCTTTAAACGCCGCCCGCGGTCAAAGAAGCGACTGGGTGCTAACTGACAACTGGTTCGGCAGAGGCTCCAACACCACTCGTATTTTCCAAGTGGCCGGCGAGCGCTGGCGCGTATTCTGTCTGAACAACGGCATTAGCACTATGCGCCTGCGGGTTTTCAACCGCCAGCATGAACTGGTTTATGAGCACCAGGTAGGCCCGAACAGCTCCAGCATCCGCACGGTCCCGGGGGGAAGCGGAGAGTATTACCTGCACATTGACCCCGGAGGCGGCAGCTGGGAAGTTTCAGTCCGGCAGAACATCTCGCGGCTTCAGGAATGGAGACTGCGAGAGGAAGAGAGAGATTACATGGCCAGTCTGGAAAGAACCGCCTCCTTCAGCGGCGGGCCGGGAACCAGTAATTACTCGATCGAGGTTCCGTCGGGAAGCTGGCGGGTTATTTACACCAACAGCCGCCGCGGACGACTTGAACTTGAATTGAAAGGTGAAGCGGATTCCGTCTCAAACTTTGAAAGGACCATGGAACGGCCTGTCCGCGCCGACACCTGGATTCATCACCCCGGAAAATATGAGTTGAAGGTCAACGCCAGAGAAACGCGCTGGCGCGTTGATTTCTACGGACCTCGCTCCCCCTCTGAAAGCGAATGAGCTTATGATGACGGATACAGATTTCTGGCCGCCGGTTCTTACCATAGCCGGCAGTGACAGCGGAGGCGGCGCCGGCATACAAGCGGACTTGAAGACTTTTACCTGGTTTAAAACCTTCGGCACCACCGCCGTCACCGTGGTCACCGCCCAGAATCCACATCGGGTACAAGATGTGCAGCCGCTGCCTCCAGGCGTGATCGCCGCACAGGTAGAAACTGTTTTCGAAGCTTTTCCGATTAAAGCCGTGAAAACAGGTATGCTGTTCAACTCCGAAATCATCGAAACAATCGCTGAACTGGTAAAGCGGCTTCAGATAAAACATCTGACGGTGGACCCCGTCATGGTTGCCGGGAGCGGTGCGGCGCTATTGCGGAAAAACGCCGTCGCGGCTCTCACCCAGAAACTTCTGCCGCTGGCTGAGACAATCACTCCTAATTTGCCGGAAGCCGAGATTCTTCTGAATCGCCAAATTGATTCTCGGAAAGAATCCGAATGTATATCCGCGGCCCGGGAACTGAGCCGAAGATTCAATAGTGCCGTCATCCTCAAGGGCGGTCACGACAAAGGCGAATATTGCCATGACTATCTTTATAGTCAAGATCAATGTCACCGCTTTACCCTGCCCAGATGTGACACTTTGACTTCCCACGGGACAGGATGTATGTTCAGCGCCGCCGCAACCGCCTGCCTGGCCCGGGAGATGACAATCTTTGAGGCTGTGAAAAACGCCAAAGAATTTGTCCACAGCGCACTGAACTCCTGCCTGGATTTCGGCGGTCAAACCGCGGCCATGAAGATATCCCCGGAACTCGCGCTGACGGAAGCGGATATATTGAGAATTTAAGATATCAATGGACAAGCTGCGCTTATGTGAGACTTCGTGGTTTCAGGTTTCAGTGTTCAGGTGACTTTTCTGAAACCCGAAACCATTAAACAAGTCTCTCCCTCGGGGTATCCAGCGTGCATCGCGCCGGTGGCGGGGCTT
>PUNB01000034.1 GCA_003552565.1 Lentisphaerota bacterium | reverse complement strand
GTCTTGAGAATCCGGGTGTAACCGCCCGGCCGCCCTTGAAACGAAGCGGCAAGCTGGTTAAAGAGATAGCGGACCGCTTCTCTCTGCTGAAGTCTGGAGATTGCCCGGCGCCTGGAAGCCAATGATCCGTCTTTGGCTAAAGTAATCATGGGTTCCACCCAGCGCCTTAATTCCTTCGCTTTGGCGACAGTGGTTTCAACCCGATGCGATAAAATCAGGCTGCAGGTTAAATTCGCCATCATGGCATTACGATGAGCCGGTTTTCGGCCGTTTTTGAACTTGCGTTTACGATGCCGCATACTGGCAGTTCCTTTATTTTCAAAGCTTATGTGTGACTTCGTGGTTTCAGGTTTCAGTGTTCAGGTGTCAGGAAAACTTCTCTGAAATCCGAAACCTGACACCAGAAACCATTCAACAAGCCTCTCCCTTGGGTATCAGGCGCATCGCGCCGAAGATCGGGCTTGTTTGTCATCTGTTTCAGGATTCTTCGCCAGCCGTTTCTTCATCAGCGATTTTATCTTCCATTACGGCCAGCAGTTTCTCAGGTATATCCATATCAAAGGAAAGATCCATGGACACCAGCCTTTCCTTTATTTCTTCCAGTGATTTCTTGCCGAAATTACGCTGTTTCAGCATCTCCGCTTCGGACTTTGCCAATAATCTGCCAACATAACCCAGACCGGCGTTCTTAAGACAGTTTTTGGCTCGCACTGACAATGTCAGTTCATCCACCGGCATGCATAGTGTTTCCAGCATTTTCAGCTCTTCTTCGGACAACTCCTCATAAATTCTGGCTCGCTCTTCTTTCTCCGCCTGTTCCGGCCGCGCCTGGAAAACATTCAGGTGTTTCTGCATGATCAAAGCGGCATCCTGCACCGCTTCCTGCGGCCCCACCCGACCGTCAGTCCAGACCTCCATAACCAGCTGGTCATAATCAGTGATGTTCCCCACGCGGCAGGCCTCGACTTCATAACGCACTCGTTCCACCGGACTGAACAGGGAATCCACCGGGATCTCGCCTATCGGCTGATCTTCTCTTTTATTTTCTTCCGCCGACCGGTATCCGCGCCCGCGGTCGATGCTGATCTCCATACGTAAAGGCCGGTCAGCGCTTAAAGTGCAAATCACCAGTTCCGGATTCAATACCGATGTCACTCCATCTTCGAGAATCATAGAAGCGGTGACCTCCCCGGCTTTCTCCGCCTTTAATTCGAGCGTCCGCGGCAACTCTCCGGCGCAGGCAAGCCGAAGCTTTTTTATATTGAGAACAATTTCCGCGACATCTTCCACCACATCAGATATGGAGGTGAACTCATGCGCCACGCCGTCTATTTGTACAGAGGTAACCGCCACCCCTTCAAGAGATGACAGCATAATCCGCCGCAAAGAGTTCCCGATAGTATGGCCAAAACCCTTCTCCCATGGAAGAGCGGTAAAACAACCGTATTGATTGGTGACAGTCTCTTCGTTTACTTCCAATGCCGACGGCATGGCGAAATTTTCAGTTACTGACATCTAGCGCCTCCTAAATATAATAAGACGATTTGCTTTTTTGTAAGTGTTAGCGGTGTACGTTGTCGCGGACAGCCCGCGAAACTGGTATTGCATCCGACTCTCAAACCCGGCGACGCTTCGGCGGTCGACAGCCGTTGTGCGGAACAGGCGTCACATCCACCAGGGCGATCACATCGAGACCGGCACCTGCGATACCGCGGGCGGCCGACTCCCTGCCTGCTCCCGGTCCCTTTATACGCACCTCTATCTCGCGCATACCGAAATCCATAGCCCGCCGAGCCGCATCCTGTCCCACCAGCTGGGCCACATAAGAAGTACTCTTGCGCGAGCCTTTATGCCCGAGCTTGCCGCCGCTGCACCAGGACACCGCGTTGCCGGAGCGATCCGTAATTAAAACCTTGGTATTATTGAAAGTCGCTTCTATATGAGCTATTCCGCTGGTGACGTTACGGGCCGTCTTCTTACGAGTTCGGGCGCTTTTCCGCTGCTCTGCCATATCGCTGTTTTCTCCGTGCTGATATTTGAGTACAATTACTATCCTTATGTGAGACTTAGTGGTTTCAGGTTTCAGTGTTCAGGTGTCAGGGTGACTTCTCTGAAACCCGAAACCTGACACCAGAAAACTTTCATCAAGTCTCTCCCTTGGAATATCCGGCGCCTTGAATCGACGTTCAGGCTTGGTTGAAATTATTTTGCCTCCGTACGAGCCTGCTTACGAGCCGCTCGGTCACGGATGGCGCCGACCGTCTTTTTGCTGCCTTTATGGGTGCGGGCGTTGGTCTGAGTGCGCTGGCCATGGGCGGGCAGCCCTCGCTGATGACGACTGCCGCGATAGCATTTAATCGACACCAGCCGCCTGACATCCTGAGCGGTCTGCCGACGCAAATCCCCTTCCACAGTGTAATTCTCCTGCAAGTGCTGGGCGATACGGGCCACATCGGCATCCGCCAGTTGATTGGTTTTCATCTCCGGGTCAATGCGCAGCACTTTACATACGTCGGAAGCGCGCGTCGGACCAATGCCATGAATATAACGCAGCCCGACATCCAGTCTTTTATTGTTCGGCAGATCAACCCCTAAAATACGCGGCATGATTCTATATTCCTAATCCTATGGTTTTTGTCATAACTTGAACACTCTCTTTGGATTGTCATCCCTGCCGCTGCTTATGGCGGACATTCTTACAGATAACCCTGACAATCCCGTGTCGCTTGATCACTCGACAACTTTCACATCTCTTTTTTACGGCTGGATGGACTTTCATTGTAGCAGGTACTCCATGCTGAAGATTCCATTATATCAAACTATTGAAACGCTTTCGCCATGCCGTCGGCCAGCCCATATTTTCATCATGATCAAAGACCGCCGAACCACCCCCATGAGGAACGAAGCAGGCGAAGCAAAAAGGTTAATTTAATACCTATTTCCAAGTCGTCAACAGCAAAACTGATTTTTATTTAACCGAAACCAATAAAAAAGGCAGGGTAGTTCTTATCTGCATTTCGGCGGTTTCTCATTTCTGCCGGAAAACAATCCGGCCTTTGCTCAGATCATAGGGGGACATTTCGACAGTGACCTTGTCGCCGGGCAGAATACGAATAAAGTTAAGCCGCATCTTGCCGCTGATATGAGCCAGAATCTCGTGCCCGTTTTCCAGAGTCACCCGAAACATCGTATTCGGGAGCACTTCCTTGACTTCTCCTGTGACTCTTATGCTTTCTTTGGCCACGTTAAAATCTCCGCTTCTCCGTTTGTAACCGCAATCATATACTCAAAATGCACAGACAATCCGCCATCCCTAGTGCGCACCGTCCACCCATCTCTATCCACTTTCACCTCACCGCCCTTCTGGTTCAGCATCGGCTCAATAGCCAGCACCATACCCGAGCGCAGTTTGACACCAGGCTTACGAGCGGCGAAGTTCGGCACCTCAGGCGGTTCATGCAGCTGCCTGCCGCATCCGTGGCCGACGAAATCCCGCACCACTTTATAACCGCTGGCCTCGGCGTATTCTTCGATCGCCCGGCCGATATCATTGACATACCCGCCGGCGCGAGCCTGGGATATCCCGGCTTCAAGCGCCCGTTTGCCGGCGTTCAGAAGCTTCCCCCGGGACTGCTCAGCCGCACCGCCGACGCATACGGTGGTGGCGTTATCGCCGTAATAACCGTTCAGCCGCACCCCGACATCCAGACTGACCAAATCGCCCGATTCAATAAGCCGCTCCCGCCGGCCGATTCCATGCACAACTTCTTCATTCAGCGATATGCATACCTGGCCCGGGAAGCCGCGGTAACCATGAAAAGCACTGACTCCTCCAGTCTCCTTAATCAGTCGTTCAGCCAGTTCATCGAGTTCACCCGTGCTCAGTCCCGGCCGCAGACAGGCTGTAAGCTGTCGCAGAACCTCGGCCGCGGCCTGGGCCGCCTGACGAATTCCCGCCAGTTCCTCTGGGCTGTAGACCACTGCCTGTTTACTTTTCACTCTGTGAACCATTGCCCGCCCTTCGGCGCGAATTCAGCCGTAAAGCCTCAATCAACGCCGTATAATTTTCATCCACCGTGCCGGCTCCGGAAAGCCGCAACAGCAAACCCTTGGAATCGTAATAATCAATCAACTGCGCGGTCTGGCTTTGATAAACCCGCAGTCTCTCCCTTACCGTATCAGGCTGATCATCACTGCGCTGGGACAACGACCCGTCGCACTGATCACACGTTCCTCCAACGCGGGGCGGCTTGAATAAACAATTGAAGACCGCTCCACAGGATTCACACACCCTGCGGGCGCTCAAACGCTCAACCAGCAGCTCCTCCGGCGCTTCAAAAAGAATCGCCGCGGTTAACCGCAGCTGATGTCCGGCCAAAGCCTCCCGTAATAATTCAGCCTGGGCCGTCGTGCGGGGATAGCCGTCAAACAAAATACCCCGTGTGGTATCTACTAATTCACCGATTTTACTGGACACCATGGCCGCGACCACTCTGTCCGGCACCAGTTCACCCCGGTCAATATACTGCCGCGCCTCTTCCCCCAGAGAACTGCCGCGCCTGATCTCCTGACGCAAAAGATCGCCGGTGGAAAGATGAGCGAAGTCGCGATCCCGACATAACATCTCGGCCATAGTGCCCTTACCGACACCTGGCGGGCCTAGAAAAACATAACAATTCACCGTCGGTCTCACTCCCGCTTGACTTGATTCATGAATATCCATCAAACCGACAAAAAGCTTAATTTATTGCTTAAACCCCAAAGTGCAAACGAATTATTCATTTCAATCGGTGGTTGAGATGGCGGCCGGAGCTTCCAGCTCCGGATTGT
>PUNB01000020.1 GCA_003552565.1 Lentisphaerota bacterium | reverse complement strand
CGGACGTACATGCGCCGCCACTGCTTCGTCAACGCTCCTGCCGGCCAAGTCAATCGCCGCCAGTCGGCGGAAATCGATATCAATCCCCGCTTTGCTGGCCCGCACGAGAGCTTCGGCCACGGCGCCTATGTTGCCGCCGGCCAGCAACTGCGACTCGACATCGCCAATATCCGCCGCCACCCCGGCCTTGCTCATAGTTATCATAACCTGAACTATTCTTTCGGGCGACACTCTGCGGAGGCGCATGAAAAGCATCTCCGGTATGGTAATTTGCACCCCGGAAGCCTTGGCCAGCACCCACAACTTAAAGAAAAGAGCGAAGACCACAGCGCTCACCAGTGCCGCGGCCGCCGCCGCAACCCCGATTATGATCAGAAACATCTGCATGGTATCAGCTCCCTGAATGGTTATTTCGGCGCCCGCTGCTGATAATTCGGGGCGTCTTTGATAATCTTAACATCGTGCGGATGAGCTTCCTGCACAGCCGCTCCTGAAACCCTGACCAGACGGACTTTTTCCCGCAGCTCAGAAAGGTTGCGACAGCCGCAATATCCCAGAGAAAACCTCAACCCGCCGGCGAACTGGTGCATCACATCGGCCACTTTGCCGCGGTACGGCACCAGCCCTTCGATCCCCTGAGGAACAAATTGCTCCGGATCAGTCACATGCCCCTGGCTGTATCGCTCCCGGCTTCCCACTCCCAAACGCATGGAATCCAGACTGCCCATACCGCGGTACGAAACAAAAGTGCGACCCTGGTGCAGTATTTTTTCACCCGGGCTCTCGTCCGTGCCCGCTAAAACCGACCCCATCATCACCGCGGAAGCGCCAACCGCCAGCGCTTTGGCCACATCTCCAGAATAAGCGATACCGCCGTCGGATATCACCGGTGTATCGAATCCCTCCTGCCGCAAACCGCGGACAGCTTCGTAGACGGCACTAAGCTGAGGCACTCCAACACCGGCCACCACTCGGGTTGTGCAAATAGAGCCGGGCCCGATCCCCACTTTTACCGCGTCGGCACCGGCGCGGGCAAGAAACACCGCCGCCTCGGCTGTCGCCACATTGCCGGCAACCAAGTCAGTTTGCGGATATTGCCGCCGCAGCTCCTCAACCGTCTCCGCCACTGCCTGAGTATGACCGTGTGCGGTATCAATCACTAAAGCGTCAACCCCCTGCTCGACCAATGCCTCGGCGCGTTCAAAATCCCGCGGGCTTATCGCCGCCGCTGTGCATAATCTGTATTGCGCGTCGCGATTAAAACCGGGACGAACATTAGTGGACAAAGTCTGCACATCATGAAAACTATACAGCCCGACCAGCCGCCAGTCATCATCGACCAGCGGCAGCTTGCCGACTCGGTTCTTGACCATTATCTCAAAAGCTTCGTCAGTAGTGGTGCCCTGACGGCCGACAACCAGGTCCGCGGCTTTGCTCATCACCTCGTCAACCGCAACCTCATAATCAGTCAGAAACTTAAAGTCCCGAGCGGTAATGATCCCGGCCAACCTTCCCTCCTGATCGAGAATAGGAAAACCAGTGAATTTAAAGTTGTTACGCTCGCGTTCCGATAAAATCTGCGAAACTTTCATACCGGTTCTGAAAACTATGGGGTCGGTGATCAAGCCGTGCAGATAGTGCTTGACTCGGGAAACTTCCCGCGCCTGCTCTTCAATTCCCTGATTTTTATGCAGCACTCCGATACCCCCCATAAGCGCCATGGCGATGGCCATTTCACTTTCTGTGACCGTATCCATAGCCGCACTGACAAAAGGTATGTTCAGGCGAACGTTGCGAGTGAAGCTGGAAGCCAGATCCGTATCCTCCGGCTGAAAATCGGCATAAGCGGTTTCCAGAGAAACATCGTCAAAAGTCAGCCCCTGATAGGGAAAAGCGGCCATGAATTGCGCCATATGCTCGTTCATCAGTGCAACCTTTATTTGGTTTAAATTTTCGCCTCGTCAGCAGTATTTATGGGCACGTTGTGATCATCTTTCATTTCCAATACCGACGAAGCAGGCTGTTTAAACGTAACCAAGTAAGGGTGGGCTCAAGTGTTCGATGAAGTACAGGATTAAGCGTTTTGGGCTCAACGCCTCTTTTCTAAACACTTCAGCTTCCTCTTCATCCCACCCTTCGTCTCACACTTGCCCGACCCGCTTAACTAACGCGGACGCGCGATTGAGGTGCCCCTTCAGTCCACATTCTTTCTCCTCATACTGCCCAAGGTTGCGCCGCGCTTACCCTGGGCTACGATGATGCCGCCCCTCCGGGGCTATAACACTTTCTGCGGTGTCTGAACTTCTAGTTAGACCCTCCGCGGAAAGGGGTTGAAGCCTAATTTTGTGCTCACCTTGTCTGGTTTTTCTTTCTATTCCACATTTTTTAGACTAAGTGCGAGACAAGGTTTTATTATTCGTGCGTGTAGAGACCCTAAACACCTTTCCGGATACCCTCTAGATAGACCCCGTCCGGAAAGGTCTCACGCCCATGTTGGGAGCGCCGGCTGGTCTGATCCGGCTTTTATGCCGTCAGTTACTAGCCGGAGCGCTCAATGATCCACCGCTGTGATGCGAATTTTTTTCCGCTCGCCGCTGTCGCCTTCTTCACTTTCCGAGGTCACCCCCGCCTCTTCCTGGACAGCCAAATGCACAATCCGCCGCTCCCGGGCGGAATACGGACCCATCTCGATTTCGGCACCCCAGCGACGCACTTCTTTGGCGGCGTCCCGAGCCAGTTTGCGCAGTTTCTCTTCCTGCTCGGTCAACTCGGATTCAGAGTTATCATTTTTCTGCCGACGTTCCCGCCCCGGCCGCTGTTCATCTTTCTCTCCCCCGCTGACATCAATCGCCACTCGCACGGCTCCTTCAAACTTCTGGGACAAAGCACGATTAAGCAGGTACTCCAGATTCTCAATCACTCGTCCGCGACGACCAATAATTCTTCCCGGATCATCACTTTTCAAACTTACCACTGTCTGATCCTGACGATCCTCCACGGCGGCCTCAGCCGGTAGGCCGAGTCGAGTCAGCATCTGAATCAGGATGGAAACCGCCGCCTCTTTCTGTTGGTTGTTCAATGTCATTTCTGCTCTCCTGTATAGTTAATTACTTTTTGCCGCTTCAGCCTCGCGCCGACCTTCCAGACGATGCAGAATACCATGCTGAACCATGGTCAGCAACTGATTGATAGTCCAGTACAATGTCAGTCCGGCGGGCATGCGATAAGCGATGAAAATAAAAAATATACTCATAAACATCATCATGCGTGCCTGGTTGGGATCCGCCGAAGTAGGCGTAAGTTTCTGTTGCAGCAGCATACTGGCTCCCGACATCAGTGCCAGAGGTCTGATCGGCAGTCCGAAAGGCATAAAACCAAGAGTGTCCGGCTGCGACAAATCAGCCACCCATAGAAAGCCGCTGTGGCGCAATTCAATGGCGCTGCGCAAGGTGTTGAAAAGTGCCAGAAACACCGGTATCTGACAAAGCATCGGCAGACAGCCGCCTAACGGATTGACCTTGTGTTCTTTATACAAAGCCATGATTTTCTGATTCATCACCTGCGGTTCGGACTTATGTTTTTCCCGCAGTTCCTTAACCAGCGGCTGGAGCTTCTGCATCTTGCGCATGGAAGAAGCGCTCTTGTGAGTCAGAGGCCAGAAAAGAATCTTGACCGCTATGGTGACCGATATAATCGCCAGACCGAAATTTAACCCTAAATTCCGCATAAACAAAATACTTCGGAGGATAACCGTGGAAAGAGATCCCATCCAGCGGGCCCGCCCGAAAAAGAAAAAGTCCATTCCCAGAACCGAGGTCATATCCGTGCCCAGTTCGCGAATGCGATAGTATTCCTTCGGCCCCGCGTAAATATCAAAAGCCCATTGAACGCTTTCCCCCGGAGCTAAACGGACCGCCGGGAGTTTCAAACCGCCGTAAACTTTCCGCGTGTCATCTTCCTCTTGTTCTTCGGAATCTTCCTCCTCCACTCCGGCAACAATTCCCGACACCGGCGTTTCCGACGGACGCGTAAAGAGCATAAAATACTTATTGTGAACCGCCAGCCATTCGATCTCCTCGGCGGCAAGCTCACGGCGCTCCGACTCATCCAAATCTTCCAGATCGCCGGAATCAAAGCGAGTGGCGTGCCGGTCACCGGCCGCCAGAAAATCAATCCCTAAATCCATCAGCCCCACACGCTGCATCCGCTGCCCCGTTTCCTCAATGCCGCCAGTATCGATGGCGCCGGCGGCCACCATCAGGGAACCGCTGTCGACCAATTCCGAGCCGCGGTTTTCGAGCATGATTCGATAATCCAGCCGGTAGCCGCCCTTTTCCGAAGCCCGCCATTCTTCAACCGTTGTCATCCCAGAAGCCCAATCGGTCTGCAGCCGCATGACCGAGTCATCAGCCTGCAGCAGCTTTCGCCCACGCACAGAATCCTCCCCAAAAAGAGACGCCAACGGATATCTCCAGTCCCCAAGTTTCACCGCCCGGGCGCTTTCTTCCTTCTCCTGGAGGTACTCGGAATACTCACTTAACCGCACCTGTCCTATGCCTCCCCGGCGATTATCGAGAAAGGACTCGAGCAATCGATCCTGCCCCAGCAGTATGTGCTGAAGATCCGGCTCAGGAATCTGATCGGCCGGCAAGGGGAAATCTTCGGCGGCTTTGAACGGCTCACTCGGCGCAACTTCCACCGGAACCTCCTCGGGCGCTTCAACTTCCGGCTCATCCGGCGGTTCCGGCTCCTCGATTCCCGGCTCCCGCACCTCTTCCGCGGGCGGCGGTTCCGCCGGCACGGCTGGAGCTTCCGGGAACACGCCTTGCGTTCACAGAGCTCCCGAGGGATGGTTATCCGGGCTACTG
>PUNB01000189.1 GCA_003552565.1 Lentisphaerota bacterium | reverse complement strand
GAATGTTGAATGAATACACTTTACGGGAACAAGCTATGAAATACCCCACGGAAAAAGATGTTTTGGTGCTCAGCGTGCAGGAAAACCTGAGCCGTACTTATAATCTTGATGAGCGTTTGGTAGAATTTGCCGGCTTGATAATTGATATCGTTGAACAACTGCCGAAAAGTCGTGCCGGAAACCACATTGCCGGGCAACTGCTGCGGTCGGGCACCTCTCCTGCCGCCAATTATGCCGAAGCTTGCGCGGCCGAATCCCGGCGTGATTTCCTTCATAAGATGGGTATATGCCTGAAAGAATTGCGGGAGTCCCATGTATGGCTGTGTATCTGCCGAAAGAAAGAAATGCTGACGGCAAAGAAATTGCAGTCAATTCCGCAAGAATGCGAAGAATTGGTTCGGATATTTAACAGAAGCATCGAGACCGCACGGGAAAACGGCAGAAAAGATTGAGTGAATATCTTGTGGCAATTCAGAATTCAAAATTCAGAATTCAAGATTCAGAATTTTACAGATTTCCGTGAAGAGGCTAAAATCCTTCTAAGATTATATCCTGCAATAACTTTTCCCGGCTTAGCCGCAATCTTTGCAGGCTTACATACTGTTTTCCAGGTGCTGACGCATTTTTTCCCCGGCCTGATTGATTGGCTCCAGGATGGTGGGATCAACTCCCAGTTCTAATTCCCGGCGCATGAACATGAAAAGCCCGGTCCAGCCGGTGAACGGCTTGCGTCCGGTGCCGGTGCCGTGCTCGCTGGAATAATATTCGCAGAATTGATTAAAGTGCAGCAAATCCTCGCTGTTCTCTGCCAGGTCTCTCGCTTCCTCGTCATAACCGTAATTACGCAGCCCCTGGAACACATAGTAATTGGTCGGTGCCCAGACAAAGGCCCGCCACGAGCAGCCGGTCTCGCCCGGCAGATAGCCGGTCACATACCCCGGTTCACTGGCCGCCAGAGCGGGTATCCGGTATGGACGATAAAACTCCTCCGGGTTGAGCAGGTGTTCACGCACCAGTCTTTCCGCCTGCTCCGAGTCGGCCGCCCGCGCCCATAAGGGGGCGAAGGCGGAAACACACTTAACTTTTATCGGACGCTCCTCCCGGGCGTGATAGTCATAGAACATCCCATCCTCTTCATTCCACAGCCATTTCCGGATTGCCGCGACGCGTTTCTCCGCCCGCTCCCGGTAGCCGGCAACATCCTCTGTCCTGCCGATCATTTCAGCCAGCAAAGCCATGGCCCGGCATTCCCGCACCAGATAGGAATTAAGATCAGCGCCCTCGCAGAAAGACTCGTCTTCGCCGAACCTGCCGGCCCGTTCATGCAGGTTGTCCATGCCCGTGGCTCCCGTATATTGCCAGACTGACAGCCCCGCTCCGCGGCGGTCCTCGTGATCCAGCCAGTAATCGAGGTATTTTTTCAGTTTATCATAAAACGAAATGTCTTTCTCCAGCCACTTTGCTCCGCCGACGCGATGCGACAGCAAAAGGGCTGACTGACAGAGGAACGGCTGACTATGATCCCAGTGCTTGTGGTAGACGGTTCCGTCGCCTCTGACCGAGCGCGGACTGTGGCCATTCTTTTTTTGATGCGAGAGAATGATTTCCAATGCCGTGCGGGTGTACTCCGACGGCAGCCCCATATACATCTGCACAATCGCGTCAAAAAATTGATCCCAGGCAAAAATAGTCCCCCTGTAGGCTGAGTAGAAAGATCCCGCCGGATGCCGCCAGTAAATCGAATCAGCGGGAAACACCCCCAGCATCATCTGATAATAAGTCCGCCACCGTTCCTGTTCAAGCATAATATATTCTCCTGTTAATTTGTAATGTATTTATTGACTTATTAAAAATTTCGCAGTTTCTCTAACTTTTTCACTATTTCCCGGGCCTGCTCCCTGTCGTCACAGCGAACCGCCACCGCACAGCGTCCATGGGCCCAGAAATCAGCGTTTTCTTTGAATTCATCGTAGGTGGCGATAAATCCCAGCGGCACCCTGAATGTAGTCTCCAGCAACTCCTCGGTCATAGTTTGAGCCAAATGCGCGGTGTTAGGGTCGCGGTTGCAGAATTGAATGGTCAGTCCGCGACATTGTGACCAGGTGGGAATCTGATGAATACCAAGTTCATGATGGTGCAAATAGGCTCCGCCCCAGCCATCGACAACCCGCTGCGTATAGGGCAGTCCGAAGGTTTCCAGCGCTTCCGGTCCCCCCATGTCGCCGGCATCACAAGAGAGATAGCTGCCGGGTGTCCACGCTCCCATAAACGTGCCTTCATACCCATAATCATGGAAATAATGGCGGCGCATGTGCTTCTCGAGCCGGAGGATGGCGTCCGTCGCTTTTTCCAGCAGAGAGGTAAGCTCTTCGGGATGTTCATAATAATCAAGAAAAAGCTCCGTGCCACGCCATTGATAAGCCAGGTCAAGCGGGTCGAAATGCACGAACGGAACTATCCCGAAGGAACCGTCCCAAGCCTCCACAAGCGCCCGCAGCATCCACATCTGGGCCCGATAGTAGCGGTTGAAGGAATCGAAACCGATCTTGTCCACATCCTTTTGCCAATCCCTGATCGGCGCTTCGAGATAATTGGTGGTTTCTTCGTGGCTGACTTCAGGATTTTTCACGTAGGAAGCGGCGACGGCGCCGGTGCCCGCCAAGTTCTGGACTTTTGGGAAATCGTCATCATCAAAGTCCGGCGTCTTCCGGCGGACCGCTTGCATCCGCTCAAGCTTGCTGAGAGCATAAGCCCGACAGGATTCCTCGCTGTCCCAGTCAATCTGATTCACCGGCATACTCTCAGGCAATTCCAGCTTTTCAGGCTTGAGCGCTATTCTTGCCATCAACCCGCCTTTTGATGAAGCGTAAAATGCCTTGTAACGCTCGATTATCTCCCTGCCGCGACTGCAATCAATTGAATTCATAAGTTTACCACTTTCAATATGTTATAGCTTTAATCATCTGCCTTGAATCGGCAGGATTCTGATTTTTCACCTGTAAGTTGTTTTGCACAATATTTTCCGCATTTCTTATAAAAAGGCCGTAGCAGGGCAAATCACCGTACATCCGGGTATCCGGATAACCCTCCGGCAGTTCCGGCACATCGATTTCAGCAGGGTCGCTTTCGCAGACAAAACTGCCGCTGATACGCACGTCTCTTAATATCACATCCTTTATCGGAACATCTTTATGCCCGCAGATAAATGAGGGCATAATGCAGCCGGCCGCTCTTAAATTACTGATTGTAATTCCTTCCAGACTGCCAATCCTGGAATCCCTGTAAGGAGCCTGTTTCGAGGTTCTTTTTCCCAAATGCATATAAAACGCGGCCTTGCATTGGTTTGCCGCAATATTCTGAAACTGTACTCGCTCCACCTTTGCGCCGTCACAGCAGCCGACCGCAATCGCCGCAGCCATGTTAACGGGATCACTGCTTAGATTGTAAGCAGTACAGTTGCTGAAAACCACGTCTTCTACAATTCCCAGAGTTTCCGTTCCGATTTTGAAACCATTGCATAAAGTGCGAACATTGCAATTGCTCACTGTTATATTCCGCACCACCCCATCGGGATGCGTGGATTTCAGGCAAATACCGTCGTCTGTTGTAAACACATCACAATCGGAAATAGTTACAAATTGACTGTTTTCAATATCTATGCCGTCAGCATTCGGACCATGCACACAATCAATCCGAACTCCACTGACCCGAACATGACAACAGTCCTGGAAGACCAATGTCCAGCTGCACGAGTCTTTCACATTCAAATCTCGCACTGTAACTTCTTTGCATCCATTAAGGCTGAACAAACGCCACGGCCTTTGCAGTGTATAGGATTTGTCAGCTCTCCACCACGGAATAAAATAAGCCCCGCCCTGCCCGCTTATCTGGCCCGGGCCGCTGATGGTTATGTTGTTTTCATTTGCCGCATTGATCAGAGCCACATTACGGGCCTGGCCAGTTAGATACTTTTGACCATGAGTCTTGTCAGAAAAGATATCTTCAGTTTCATAGTCAGAAATTTCCGGAGATCCCCATAGACGAGCGCCTGACTCCAGGTGCAGGTGTATATCAGAGCACAGCCATAAGGGTCCGGTCAAATAATCTCCCGGAGGCACAAGAACCGTCCCGCCTCCGCGTTCAGAAACTGCATCGATGGCGGCTTGCAGGCCTCCCGTATCACGGGCGTCAGGTTTATCGCGCGGCGCACGGTAAATATCACGCCGCAGTTCCGCTTCCGGATTCCACCCGGCATGAACCCGGGCGGGACAAACCTGCGTTTCAGCTTTTTCCGCGACCCCGATAGCGCCATAGTCACGGACATTTATTGTTTCACCATCTTTCCTTGCCATTTGTAATTCCTCGAACGATCGTTTCTATAGACGTGGGAAGCATAAAAACCACAAAATATTTATTTGACCACTTGGACGTTTATCGCTCACCAGAGGGAACCGCAGGACATAATGCCCTCCGGGCAAACGTCCCAAGGGAGGAGGGCGGAGTTTTACTGTTTATCATTTACGACTTACATACAAGCCCGACCACCGGCGCGAGGCGCCTGTTACGCCGAGGCAGAAACACATTTGAACAGAAGATCGCAAAGGACGCAAAGAAATATATAATCTGCCGCTTGTCCTGCGCGCGGCCAAGGTGACAGCGGTTTGTGAATTGCTTCCGAAGCAATCCGTAAACCATTCTTCTTGTCTCCCCTTCGCGATCTTTGCGACCTTCTGTAAAAATTAAGTTTCATACAAGATTCTATACCAAAGCGGTGATCCGCCTGAGGCGGACACCGCACTCCGAAAGAGCCTTCGGCTCGGTGTCCCGAACTGATGCGAAGCATCTTTGGAGTGCGGCGGCCTGACGCCGCTTTAAGATAG
>PUNB01000222.1 GCA_003552565.1 Lentisphaerota bacterium | reverse complement strand
ATTATGGTATCTCTCTTCAACCCAAAAAAGGAGCTGTTTTAGGAAAAATTAGAAAAATCAAGCAGGGGAATCCGGTGAGAATCCGGAACGGTCGCGCCGCTGTAAGCAGGAACGAACCCCCGACAAGGCCACTGTTCACCATGAAACGAATGGGAAGGCCGGGGCATTAGGAAATTCGTTAACCAGCCTGCAAGTCAGAAAACCCTGATCATCGATAAGGTTTCGCGTCAAAAGCCTGTCGGTTGAAATGTCAGGGATTTCCTGGCAGACAAAGCCGATGCTCGAACGCGAGTGTCGGCTTTTTTATTGCGACGAAGGACACCGTTTGTCCGTGGCGTGTGGGAAAATTTAAGAAGCAGAAAAACATTTAATACAGAAAGGGATTACCTATGAAAGAGCAGAAATTGTTTATGTTGGTGTCGTTAACGATGGTTTTGTTTGTCGGTTCTGCCGGAGCGAGTGTTCTAAGTTTCGATGACATTGATGATGAAAACTGGGTCGGTGATGGTAGTAATGAAGCGGCTCTAGTGATAGACTGGAAAGGCGGGCCTGAACCGGAATGGAAAGTTTGGGGATATAAATGGGATGATGGTTCCCCCACTGCGGAGGATATGCTAGTGGACGTTGTCCAGGACGATTCGAATCTTTACCTTCATTATGACACTAATACATTCGATTTCGGTTCAGTAATATACGGCATCGGTTATCACTTGAGTTCAACAGGTGATTTCGAGGTGGATCCGACTTTGGATTTCGATGAGTTTGGGATTGTTGATTCAGCAGATTATGATGATGATCGTGTATCAGTCGATTCCGGAGACCATTGGGAGGAAGGCTGGGATGATTGGCCTGCCACCTGGGGGTATTGGCTCGGGGGGGAGGAAGACTCGCCTGTTTGGGAGTCTGCTCAGGTTGGTATGTCGGACAGTGAGTTAACCGATAATTTCTGGCATGGATTCAGTTTTGGCGGAGAAGCTCCCATCCCCGAACCGGGTACATTTATAATGTTGATTCTGGGCGGTCTCGCTCTGCTCGGTCGGCGCCGGCGTTTATAGAGGGGCTTTTGACGCAGGGTTTGACGAGCGCTTTCAACTTGCCGCTTTGAAAGAGCCTTCGGCCCGGTGCCTTGAGCGACCGAAGCGAAGCGTCTTTGGAGTAAATTGAAGCAGACCCTACCGGGCGATTTGCGTCTCTCTCGGGTCACAGTGAGCTTCTCGTCACCGGGTGCCTTGTGCGCCCGGGGCGATGTTCAACGGCTAATAACCGACACTTACCCCTTTAGTTTCCGCCGTCCGTGGACGGCGGAAACTAAAGGGGGGCGACGTGCTACTTAGCTGTTGAACATATTCACCCGTCTGACGAGCAGGCGGGGGTCTTGATCAGCGGCTAAGAATCGTCAACCGCCGGGAACAAATTCACACCGGTTTTTCATCCAAGCCCGACCGGAGGGGCGCGAAGCGGGCCGGATAACCCGGACAGAAACAGCGGCAGACGTAGAACGACGTACAAGCTGCGTTTCTTCCAGGTTTTGACCTCGTGACTCGGTGATTTCGTGACGTCGAGTTGACTTGTTGACGCAGTGACATGTAAGGAGTCACGAAGTCACGAAGTCATCACAACGAACGAAGCACGATGAACGACGAACAACGAACGGTGTTTCGTACAAGCCCGACCGCCGGCGCGAAGCGCCTGATACGCCGAGGGGGAGACTTGGGTGTTACAACACTTTGTCGCGAGCTTAGTCGCAGACTTTGTTCGATTCAGTTTTTTGTTTCCGACTAGGTGCGAGACAAGGTTATATATTCGAAGTCTCACATAAGCACGAATCACTGATGACTCTGAAAAAATCATTCACATTAATTGAGTTGCTGGTGGTCATTGCTGTCATAGCTATTCTGGCCGGATTACTGCTGCCGGCGCTCAGCCGGGCTCGCGAGCGGGCTCGTTCGGTTCATTGTCTGTCCAATCTGCGTCAGCTGGGAACTGCTATGGCCGCTTATCTAGGTGATAACGATGACTACTTCTGGCCCTATTCCCGGAGAGTTGAAATAGACGGGGGTAATCATTGGGCTTATTTCTGGGGTGCCGCCACTGATCCTGTACGGCCTGAGTACAGCCCGTTGATGGAATATGTTGAAAATCAATTGGAGGTTTTGTGGTGTCCCAGTCTCCCTTGGGGCAACTATGTGCCCCAGGGTGGAGTTGATGAACCGACTACGACCTACGGGTACAATGCTTATTACCTGACGTCCTCGGGGGGGCGTAAACGGGTCAGCGATATTCCGCGGCCCAGTGATCTGTTTGTGTTCAATGACAGTGCCATGCACTGGGCGCCGGGTGGTGTATCAATATTGCAGAACAGTGCTTACCTGGAACCGGTAACCGGGACGTGGGTGCAAACACCGACCAGTCATTTTCGGCATAACGGCAGGACTCAGGCTTTGTGCGCCGATGGTCGGGCCGCTTTTTTCGGTTTGCAAGGACAGGGAATGCTTAACCCTGAACATAATCTTTCTTTTGTCGGAGAAGAGAATGATCCGCATTATGCGCAATAATCGAAATTGGCTTGGGATACTGGTGTTGCTGTTGCTTTTTGTCACCGCTTGCGGACGTTCTGAATATCGTCATCGGGAAGTGGGTCTGGACAGCGCTGAAGCAAAGCATATTGAAGAAATGCTGACCAGGATTCGAGAAGGAGGCGAGGCCGGTGTCGAGAAACATGTCAGAAAGTTCGGGGCGGCGGATTTGTCTGCTGACCGGGCAGCCGGTTTAGAGAGGCTGTTTACTGAGATGACGGCAGCCGAGGCAGTGGAGTTGCTGGACTTGGATCGTTTTGGTGGCAGAGTTTATCGTGCCACACTGTTGGTTAGAGAAGCAGGCACCACCCGGAATGTGCACGTGTTGTTGGTGGAGAATGATGATGGACTGTGCTGGGCAGGGATAAATTAGAAAAACGCGCACTTGAGAGTAACAGGATACGCGACTGATTTGTAAAATAATTCAGGAATCTTAAACCCGAGAACAAGGCATCTGCATCTGAATTATTCCCAGATTGAGGCATAAAAAAACACCCCGGATCATTTCAATTAACTATCCGGGGTGTTTTTTTTATTGACTGTAAGAGTGCAGTATGCTTAGTTTTTAGAGTCCGGTTTTAAACCGCTTCCAGGAGTTCGACCTCGAAAGTCAGGTCGTGGCCGGCGAGGGGATGATTACCGTCGAGAGCGACTTCGTCATCGGTCACTTCGACCACCTGGACTACCATTGTTTCACCTTCCTGCTGGCCGACGCGCAGCATCTGGCCGACTTCCGGATTGATTTCATCCGGCAGCCGATCCCGGGGGATTTTGCCGACCAGTTCTTCCCGGTGCGGGCCGTAAGCTTCATCGGAAGGAACTTCCACAGTTTTGTTTTCGCCCACTTCCATTTCGGCGACAGCTTTCTCCAGACCGGGGATTATTTTACCTTCACCGATAGTGAATTCAAGGGGTTCACCTTCTTTCGACTGGTCAAAGACCGTGCCGTCCTGAAGAGTGCCCTTGTAGTTGATCTTCACTTGGCTTCCTTGGTTTACTTCAGTCATGATTATTCTCCAAATCTAAGTTCTAAGGCGCGGCGGTTATTATACCGCCATCAGAGTGTCAAATTTTATTTTAACGGTTAAAACCGGATCAGTCAAATCTTTTTGAAAATATTAAGCGAGAAGAACGATCGGCGTATTAGGCGGCCAGGTTAGACCATGAAGTGAATAGTCTACAGGATGAGTGACGATTTTCCGGATCATAGCAACCGTTTGAAAGCGGCGATCCGCCTCAGGCGGACGCCGCACTATTTCCAAGGATACTTCGCATCAATATGTTAATACCAACTCCTAGGCTGTTTGAACGTATTTGTTTATTCGCAACAAAAATTGTCAGCGTCTGATTTTGCTGCGAGCGAAGTTTCTGTCGAGACAAAAAAGCCGAAGCGGGTATCTCCCGCTCCGGCTCAATTATTTTGTTTGTCTGAGAAAACTAAGCCAGAAAGGCCAGCCTGCTTGGCGATATGAATGCGCTTGAATTGGCAGGCTGGAGTAACACGAGAAGTGTTTATTTCATTTCGATTGCGTCCACAGGGCATTCATCTACGCATTGGCCACAATCAATGCAGGCGTCCGAGATGACTGCCAGTTCGTTTTCCATTTCAATCGCGTCCACGGGACACACGTCAACGCAGCTGGCGCAACCAGTGCAAGTGTCTTTGTCCACTACCGCTACCATGTTTATAACTCCTTATTTCAGCTTTTGTTAAATACAAGGTTCCTAAAACATACATTCCTGTTGGGAACGAATCTTAATGTAATTAGAGAAAAATGAGTGTCAAGCTTGATTGTGGAAAATCCGGTAGTCGGTCAGGCATAGTGTGGTGATCGCTAAATATCTATACATTTGACGCAGATCTTCCGGCGTCCAAGCACTCTGAAGTAAGACAACGATGCTTCGGCATCGCCTTACTTTCTCCAGAGCACCTGGCCATCCAGAATATCTGCGTCAAATGCATAGCTATTTAGCGATCACCACACTAGGTGCAACGCTTGAAAATAAGCAGCCGGAAAACGAGAACGGCAACGAGAACGGATGACGCTTCGAGCGACTCGCCGCCCATTCTCGCTGCCATGCCGTAGCCTCTGGCGAAGGCAGGTCGCCGTTCTCCTCAGCCGACTCGAATTTCCCACCTTTCATTAACGCAATACGCTTCGGAGTCAATAGCCAGCTGATTACTTATTTGCTCTGAATGCATTACAAATTACGTATTACGCATTATAGATTATGAATTGTGACTAGCGACTCGCGACCAGCGACTAGTAACTTACAACTAACGACTTACAATTTACGTACATCGGTGTTTCTGCCTCGGGGTATGTGTCGCTCCGCGCCGGCGGTCGGGCTT
>PUNB01000172.1 GCA_003552565.1 Lentisphaerota bacterium | reverse complement strand
CGAATTATATTTCTGATAAACAGAAGGCGTAATTCAGCGGCGCAAGGACTATAAGGACTATCTACGGGCTTGTATGAAACACAATTCTGAATGTTGAATATTGAATGATGAATGTTGAAGTGGAACTGTCTGGTCTGTCCGAAACTCAACATTCAGAATTCAAAATTCAAAATTCATTATTAGCGTTCCCTGTTTCTTCTACGGGGTATCCGGCGCCTCGCGCCGGCGGTCGGGCTTATGTGAGACTCGCGGTTTCAGGTTTCCCTGAAACCCGAAACCTGACACCAGAAACCATTCAATATTCAACACTAAAAATTTTGTTTCAAATAAGGCTTCGATCACTATGCCTAAACGGGACGACATTAAAAAGATTATGCTCATCGGCTCGGGGCCGATCATTATCGGCCAGGCCTGTGAGTTCGACTATTCCGGAGCCCAGGCCTGCAAAGCTCTGCGCGAGGAAGGGTATGAAATCGTGCTGGTGAACAGCAATCCGGCGACGATCATGACCGACCCCGAATTCGCCGACCGTACTTATATAGAACCTCTGACCCGCGACATTCTCGACCAGATCATTCGCCGCGAACGACCGGACGCCCTACTGCCGACTCTCGGCGGCCAGACAGCCTTGAACCTGGCTGTGGAACTGGCGGAGAATGGCGTGCTGGAACGCTGCCGGGTGGAATTGATCGGCGCCGGGATTGATTCGATCAACAAAGCTGAAAACCGGGATTTGTTCAAACAGGCGATGGATCGAATCGGCCTGGAATCACCGCGCAGCGGAATCGCCCATTCTCTGGAAGAAGCGCGACAGGTGCAAAAAGAAATCGGCCGCCTGCCGGCGGTTATCCGGCCCGCCTTCACTCTCGGCGGCGGCGGCGGCGGCATCGCTTACAACCAGGAACAGTTCACCGAGATTGTTCTGGACGGGCTTGACTGCAGTCCGATTCACGAAGTCCTGATCGAGGAATCCCTGCTGGGATGGAAAGAATATGAACTGGAAGTCATGCGCGACCACATGGACAACGCGGTAATTATCTGTTCGATTGAAAACCTGGATCCGATGGGTGTGCATACCGGCGACAGTATCACGGTGGCGCCGGCACAGACCCTGACGGATCGCGAATATCAGCGTCTGCGCGACGCGGCTCTGGCTATCATGCGCGAAATCGGTGTCGACACCGGCGGCTCGAATGTTCAGTTCGCGGTTGATCCAGCTACCGGTCGCATGGTGGTTATCGAGATGAACCCGCGGGTGTCCCGTTCCAGCGCCCTGGCATCCAAAGCCACCGGCTTTCCAATCGCCCGCATCGCCGCGAAACTGGCGGTGGGCTACAGTCTGGACGAACTGCGTAACGATATAACCCTGGAAACCCCCGCCTGTTTTGAACCAAGCATCGATTACGTGGTCACCAAAGTGCCTCGTTTCACCTTTGAAAAGTTCGCCGGCGCCGACACCACGCTGACTACCCGGATGAAATCCGTCGGCGAAACCATGAGTATCGGCCGGACCTTCAAGGAATCTTTCCAGAAAGCTCTGCGGTCGCTGGAGATCGACCGGGCCGGTTTCGGCGCGGACGGACGCGACTCCATGATCAGCGCTTTGTCCAACACCGAGCTGGATGAAGAACTCCGACGCCCCAACGCTCGACGCGTTTTTCTGGTTCGGGAAGCATTCCGCCGCGGCTGGCCGCGGGCAAAGGTTTTTGAAGCCACCTGGATCGACCCGTGGTTTCTGAATCAGCTGGAAGAATTGACCGCCTTTGAAGATGAAATCCGCTCGGCCGGCGATTTGTCGGAACTGGTCAATGATCCGGAACTTTTCCGTCAAACTAAAAAATTCGGTTTCTCCGATAAGCAGATCGCCTGGATTCTGAATACAGAGGAAGAGCATGTGCGGAAAGCTCGAGAAAAGCTGGCGCTGCTGCCGGTTTACAGTCTGGTCGACACCTGCGCAGGCGAGTTCGAGGCCCACACCCCCTACTATTACTCAACCTACGGCGAGACAGACGAATGCCGTCCCTCGGACCAGCGCAAAATCATGATCCTCGGCGGCGGCCCCAACCGTATCGGCCAGGGAATAGAATTCGATTACTGCTGCGTGCATGCCTCCTACGCCCTGCGTCAGGCGGGGTTTGAAACCATCATGGTCAACAGCAACCCGGAAACCGTCAGCACTGACTACGACTCCAGTGACCGCCTCTATTTCGAACCTCTGACACTGGAGGATGTTCTGCACATTTACCGACGGGAAGAATGCTGGGGAGTAATTGTTCAGTTCGGCGGCCAGACCCCGCTTAAACTGGCGGCCGACCTGGAAAAAAACGGTGTCCGAGTGATCGGCACCTCACCCGCTGATATCGAAGCGGCGGAGGACCGGGAATTTTTTCATAAACTGGTTCACAGCATTGGCGGCATGCGGCAACCGGAAAACGGTTTCGCCACCGATGAAAAGGAAGCTGCGGAAGTAGCGGAAAGAATCGGCTTCCCGGTGCTGGCGCGACCCTCTTTTGTTCTCGGAGGCCGGGCTATGATGATAGTTTACGACCAGGAAAGCCTGCGTAAATACATGCGCGAAGCCGTGGAAGTCTCCGAATCTCGACCGGTTATGATAGATCGTTTTCTGGAAAACGCCGCCGAAGTGGATGTCGACTGTGTTGCCGACGGCGAAACCGCGGTGATCGGAGCGATCATGGAGCACGTCGAAAAAGCCGGCGTGCATTCCGGAGACAGTGCCTGCATCATTCCGCCCGCAACCCTCACCGATGATGTCCAGAACCGTTTGCGTCAATACACCCGCGACCTGGCTCGGAAGCTGAATGTCCGAGGCCTGATGAATGTCCAGTACGCGGTGCAGGACGAAGAAATATACATCCTCGAAGTCAACCCCCGAGCTTCCCGCACGGTTCCCTATGTGAGCAAAACCATCGGAGTGCCGCTGGCCAAACTGGCGGCCCTGGTGATGGCCGGCTGGAAGCTCAAGGATCTGAACTTCAGCGAAGAAGTTTCAGTAAACCATTTCGCGGTCAAAGAGGCGGTGTTGCCGTTTGTCCGTTTCCCCGGCACGGATGTGCTGCTGCGCCCGGAAATGCGTTCCACCGGCGAAGTGATGGGTATCGACCTGGATCAAGGCATGGCCTATCTGAAAAGTCAGGCCGCCGCCGGCAGCGCGGTGCCGTTGAGTGGAGCGGTTTTTATCAGTGTATGCGACCGGGACAAGGCGGAAGTTGTCGAACTGGCGAGCGCCTTAAACGAGATGGGCTATGAATTGTTCGCCACCCGCGGCACCGCCACTGTTCTGCGCGACCGGAATATTAAAGCTCGGGCGCTATTCAGGATATCCGAAGGCAGGCCGAATGCTTTGGATCTGCTTGAAGAACATGAGATCGGCTGGATTGTCAACACCCCCGCGGGAGCGACACCGAGGGCCGATGAAATACGAATGCGTAATTACGCCGTCGTTCATAATGTACCGATAACCACCACCGTCAGCGGCTTACGAGCGGCGGTCGAAGGCCTGCGGGCTCTGCGTCGGCACGGCAGCCACGAAGTCTGCAGTCTGCAGGAATATCATCGGCATGTAACCTACAAACTGCCCGAGCTGACGAAGTGATAATTCTATGCCTTTTTCTGAATAATTTATCTACAACCGGAAATTGCTTATGACCCAAAAAACTACATCCTGGAACTGGCATCAGCAGCGGCTGAAGCCGCACTTTCTCGCTCTTGAAGACGGGTCCGTCTATCGCGGCTTTTCCATCGGCCATCCACAAGACGCGGTCGGCGAGCTGGTTTTCAATACCGGCATGACCGGTTACCAGGAAATTCTCACCGACCCTTCCTACAGCGGCCAGATAGTAGTGATGACCAATCCGGAAATCGGCAATACCGGCATGAATCCGGAAGATCCTGAATCCGCCGGTCTGTTTCTGGAAGGTTTCATTGTCCATGAACTGAATCAGCCTAGCAGCTGGCGCTCCAGCGGCACGGTGGAAGAACACCTGCGAAACCACCGCATTCCTGGTCTCGCCGGAATTGACACCCGCGCTCTTACCCTGAAATTACGAGATCACGGCACTATGCGGGGTTATTTAGCGGTGGAAGAGAAAATAGATGAATCCACGGCGGTCGCAAAAGCTCGGGAATGGCCCGGGCTGGACGGTGTCGACCGCGCTTGTCAGGTTAGCACGAAAGAAGGATTTGAGTGGGACGCGGACGGTGCGAAAACCTTAAGCTGGGGTATCGCCGAAAACCTGCCGCCGGCCGATTTAACCGTGGCGGCTTATGATTTCGGGATAAAGTGGAATCTGGCCCGGCGCTTGCGACAGGTCGGCATGCAGGTAAAAATTGTTCCGGCCGACACTGCCGCCGAGGAAATCATGGCGCTGCGCCCCGACGGGCTTTTCCTGTCCAACGGTCCGGCCGACCCGGCGGCGGTCTCTTACGCAGTGGAAAATCTGCGCAAGCTGCTCGGCAGATTGCCGGTCATGGGAGTGTGTATGGGGCATCAGCTGACGGCTCTGGCGCTGGGAGCGAAAACTTATCGCTTGAAGTTCGGCCACCATGGCTGCAATCATCCAGTCAAAGACCTGCGTACGGGCAAAGTGGAAATCACCTCCCAAAACCACAATTTCTGCGTCGATGCCGATTCCCTGCCCGCCGGCGCCGAAGTATCTCACCTTAATCTCAACGATAATACTGTCGAGGGTATTGAAAACAAAGCGGACGGTTTCTTTTCCGTCCAGTATCACCCCGAGGCCGCCCCCGGCCCGCGGGAATCCCAGTACTTGTTCTCTAGATTTCGAGAAAATATTCTGTCATCCCCAAAAAAACCATCCTGAATCAGATATCAAAAATAATCGTGACCGCCATTCCTTCGAAGGTTGTCTCGATCTCTCCGCCGGCATAGGTTACAGCTTTCAGCTCGTTATACAATGTATGCTTTTGTGGATCGAACCAGCCGCACTCAGCCTCGCCCTCCAGAGCTGTGTCCGATAAATAATCAAAATAAAGTTTTTTCACCGCCAGCCGGCGGCTGCAGAACAGATATAGGAATTCCCGTAAAAGGTTAATCAGCAGATCTGTCTGATCAACGCCTTCCAGCTTAATCTTTTGACTGCATGCGCCGCTGATCTCTTCCACATCGGCAATTTGCGCGAACATGCCGCGCACCGACTCCCGTAAGAGACTGGAAAAATCTTCCGCCTGGACACGTATACCGATATCGGCGATATGATCTATGGTTTCGAACATACAGGGGTTCTCTTTTCTAATCCGCGCCTTTCCGGCCGGGGGTTGCCTGGATCCTATGCGAAAAGGGGTTGAGGCCTAATTTTGTGCTCACCTTGTCTCGCACCTTGTCTCGCACTTAGTCTAAAAAATGAGGAATCTAATGAAAACTAGACAAGGTGCGAGATCCGCCTGAGGCGGACAAGACTAGGTTTCATTTTATGTGCGTGTAATAGCCTCACACCCCTTTCCGGACGGGGTCTACCTAAGCAGTCTGAACCATTTGCCGATCAGGCTTTGCAATCTCCGAGACTTCATCTTGTTCATCATCCATTGTTCTCCCGCCCGTTTGGTCATGAAGCCCATGGTCGGAAAAGAATGCTGAAGCATCATGATATGGTAAATTTTGGCTTTTTTCTGGATTGCCAGGGCCCATTCATTAATCATCTCTCCGGAACCTTCACCGACGATGCTGGCACCATAAATTCCGCCTGCCGGACTGACGTAAGCCCGAACAAAGCCTCTGCCGATATTTTCAGCGATTGCGGCACCGTAATCTTCATAACGATTTTCAATGACTTCATATTTAATTGATCGCTCCCGCAGTTCCTTTTCATGCAGGCCGACATGGCTAATTTGCGGATCGGTGAAAACCGTGTAAGGCACAGTATATTTCCTGTAAGCACGCTTTAACGGCCAGGGAGCCATGCTGTTCATCAACGCGACCATCCCCTGATGCATGGCCGAGTGAGTCAGCAGCTTGTATCCATTGCAATCACCAACCGCGTATATATGCCGCGCGCTGGTTTGCAGATATTTATTGACCTCTATCGCTCCTGAGTCCGCTCTGGAAACTCCCGCTTTTTCCAATCCGAGACGCTCGTAGTTAAGCTCTCTGCCGCTGGCGGCCAATAGTTTATCGCCACGCACTACATCATCCTTGTCGGTGTGCAGAACAACATCTTCTCCTTCTTTTTCAACTTTTTTCCCTTTCCTGCCGGTCAACAGATTCACCCCTTCCTCTCTCAGCGCCTTTTCAAGAAGCGCCGCCGCGTCCGGCTCACCTTTGGACAATATGTGTTCAGAACGCTGAACCATAGTCACTTCACTGCCCAGCCGGGCAAACGCCTGAGCCATTTCGCAGGCTATGGCGCCGCCGCCAAGAACTATAAGCCTTGGCGGAACTTGCTCCAAATTAAAAATCGTTTCATTGGTCAGCGGCTCAATCTCCTGAAGGCCGGGCACCGGCAGAATTTGCGGAGTAGTGCCGACAGCTATAAAAATGCGTTTACCGGTCACCTTTCGGTCGCCGACCCGCACTGTCCGCGCATCCTCGAATTCAGCGGCTCCCTGCTGATAAATCAGGTCAACCTTGTTAAACATCCCCATGGTTTTTTTCTCGGAAATAAAAGCAAGATGATTCTGGATTTTTGCAAAGACATCATTCACTTCCGGAGTGGTGCCGGAACCAAGTCCATAGAGATTAAATCTCGATGGCGCGTGCCGATACTTGGCGGCTTCCAGCAGAGCTTTTGACGGAATGCAGCCGACATTCATACATTCACCGCCGACATGCTGTTTTTCTATGGCGCATACCTTCAGTCCCATAGCCGACCCCATCAGCGAAACCGCCATTCCGGCAGGCCCCAGGCCGATTACGACAAGATCATAGTCATAATTCATTATTTTTTTCTCCCAATATTCTTTTTCAACGCAGTTTCCGACGATAATTAAAAGTTTGAAAATTTGACGACTGATCCGGCGAAAAATTGCGCCATTCCTTGTATGGATCAGAAGAGGCTGTCAGATCCATAGCCAGCCATTGCGCTTTTACTGATTCATTGGCGATTCCCGCATAACTAAACGGTTCGCGCGAATAGAGGTAAGTCAACCCTTTTTTTCGTCGAGCCGAAAGAACGATTCCTCGTCTGTCTCGCGCCGATGCGTTCTTATCAGTTAATTCCCGTACCCGCGCCCTTGTAATTGCCAATGGCGGACGTCCGGCAACGTAAACACAGCAGGGCAGCGGGCTTAGCGACGTAGAGCTTTCGAGCTGTTCTTTGTCGGCCTCCAATGAAATAGTCGCGCATTGACATCCCAGGGTTTTGAGCATCTGGATAGCCCAAGGATTCAGCACCACCATTCCCGGACCGGTTTCAAACTTTGCCTGCGCTTCATCAGCCAGCCGCCAGCCGTCCCAGCTGTTGACCTCCACGGGCAGATAGAAGGCAGCGGCGGCATAAACCAATTCCCGCAAACCATCAAGATCATCCTCAAAAAATACCGGAGGCAAGGCCACGCACAGTTGTTTATCATGTCTGCATGGAAGCAATTCCTTTATCTCCGCGGAGGAAAGGTCTTCTACAACCATGCTCTTCACCTCCGCATCATCAAAGAAGAACTTTACAGAATCTTTCCTTAGCCTTACCCGATTGGGCGAGCGCCCCAGGCTAAGTATATTGCTTTCCGCTGGGGGATCAAGCTTCACATAAGGTGCTTGGCCATGCTTGAAGCCCGGCTCGGACTTTCGTCCGGCGTTTTCCTGCTGATGCAGCACACTGCCGATCCAGTCCACCACACCGTTCGCGACTCTGCGAGGAATAAGACGTTCTGGATCATCAACGGCAAAATCTCCGAGAGCAGCGTGGTTAAATTCTTTTCGCTGCAATTTTTCCTTCACAAGTTCTAGTCTGATACCGCGATTCTTTTTGACCGCTTTCGGACAGGTAATCTTCTTTTCCCGAGAAGTGGAATCGGGCAGCACACAACTGCAATGGAGTTTGTTTCCTTCTGATTTAATGTAAACCCTGTACACTGGTTGAGGGAGCCGCTCAGGCGCGGCGGTGTCAACAGTGCGGGGCTTTACCTTCCCCCCTGTTTCTGAATCGTCGCTGGCGGGACGGGCGGCCGATGAAATAAGATTGTCGTTACGCCCCATCAGGTAATCATCGGTGAAGGCACGCCCGGTGTAATCCCCCAGACTCCTGGTCAGGTGTTCTACTGAAGCGGGCGACTCGCCGTCGAGAACCGCCCGATAAGCCTTCACTGCCTGAAACGTCCACTCAGCAGTTTTAAGGCGTCCCTCAATTTTCAAGGCCGAGACTCCGCAGTCAACAAGTTGCCGCACATGCTGGATCAGACAAAGATCACGCATGGAGAAAATCTGTTTCGGCGCTCTCCCGTCCACCCGCCAGGGAACCCGGCATGGGCTGGCGCAGAGCCCGCGATTACCGCTTCGTCCCACGCCCCAGCTGGAGAGCAGACAGCGGCCGGAAACGCCAAAACACAGCGCCCCCTGAACAAACACCTCCGTCTCAACTCCTTCAACGCTGGAAGCTTTTTTTATTTCCTCCAGACTCATTTCCCTCGGCAGAATGACTCGCTCAACCCCCAGCCGGCGGGCGGCTTCAACCCCGGCGGAAGAAGTAACCGCCGCCTGGGTGCTCCAGTGCAAGGTAATATCCTTAAAAAATTCCCGAGCAAGTAGAAGAAGCGCCGGATCCGCAATCAACACACCGTCCAAACGAGCTTCCCGAGCCTGCCGCAAAATTTTTGCCGCCTGGCCAAGTTCACGATGAGTCAGACTGATGTTAACAGCCAGATAACCTTTTACACCCGAGCGATGAAGTTTAGACATGACAGCCGGCAGTTCCGAAACGGTAAAATTTTCCGCTCCCCTTCTGGCATTGAGAGACGCCGCGCCGAAATAAACGGCGTCAGCGCCGCCCCGGATGGCGCTTTCCATTTGAGCACTGTCACCCGCCGGCGCCAGCAGCTCCGGTTGCTTTTGTTTTTTCGGCACCATAATGATTCAAGCGCACCCTTTTTCAATCCTCCGCCATTTTTCCAAGATAAGCGCTTACGCTTGTATGAGACTTCGTATATATAACCTTGTCCCGAACTTTGTCCCGAACCTGATTCCAAAGTCAAAAAAACACTGGACAAGGTGCGAGACAAGGTTTCATATGCCGCAACAAGTCTCACCCTCAGGGTATCCGGCGCCTCGCGCCGACAGTCGGGAAGGTGGCCGGAGCTTCCAGCTCCGGATTGTCCGGCGCATCGCGCCGGCGGTCGGGCTTATACGAAACACCGGATTCTTCGTTCGTCGTTCCTGATTCTTCGTCCGCAGGATTACAGATTACGAATTACTGATTAAGGATTATAAATTATGTTTTCCACCGATGTTTCTCCCTCGGGGCATCCGGCGCCTCGCGCCGACGGTCGGGCTCGTCCGTAAACTTCCTGGTCGCACTATCACAATAATTGCATAGCATTCAGGATAAACACAATCATATTACACAAGTTTCACAACCAAAGACAAGGAGACCTCATAACTGTGCGAAGATTACTCTCCAGGCTATTCCATGCCCGGCGCCGGCAGCGGCCGCCGCTGCTGTTATTTGATTACGACGGAGTAATTGCTGACTCGTTTGCAGTTTACTACCGGGAATTCACCCAGATCTGCTCTGAGCTGGGTTATCATCAACTGAACTCCCAGGAACAGTTCCTGAAACTCTTCGACGCCAACCTGGTGGCGCAATTAATGAAAGCCGGTTTCCCCCTCGGTAAACTGAAAAAGCTCGCCCGCCAGTTCACTCCCCGGCTGCAACAGGCGAACCAGCAAATTCAACCCTTCCCGGAAATGCCGTCCGTGCTTGAATTTCTGAGCCAGAACTTTCCGCTCATGGTCATTACCGCCAACCACGCGGATACGGTGCACGAGTTTCTTTCCCTTCACAAACTCGACAATATCCAGCAAGTAATCGGTTCCGAGACGGAAACCAGCAAAGTAAAAAAAATCCGCCGCGCCCGTCGACAGTTTCCATGGTGCCAGGCGTATTATGTAGGCGACACCAAGGGAGATATAATCGAAGCCAAACGCGCCGGAGCCGTGCCGGTTGCCGCCGCCTGGGGCTGGCACTCGCCAGAGCGCTTGCGGCAAGCGAACCCATCTTATCTGATCACGAAACCCGATGAACTGCGAACACTATGGAACAATAAAAACAATTCCAACTTTTATTGCGAATGAAAACATTAAAAACAATCGGATTCCAGTTCGGGGCAAGTTCAAACCAGCAAAACCAGCTCTTGAACCCTTTTTCCGCATGGGATCATACTAATCAGCGACAACCGCACCAGCCTCACTGCCGTAAACCCTGCGCCAGTTTTTCCGCAGCATATGTGCCGTCTGTTCAAGTGCCTGGGGAACCACACGCACATCGGCCAGCACCGGCATAAAGTTTGTGTCGCCGCTCCACCGCGGCACCAAGTGACCATGCACGTGCTCCTGCAGTCCGGCTCCGGCGGCCTCGCCGAGATTAAATCCGAAATTGAAACCGTCCGGATGCATACAGTCCATCATTACCCGCTTCATTCGCATCGCCAAGTCGAACAGCTCCGCCCGCTCCTCTTCTTCCAGATCCAGCAAATCACCGACATGCCGGTTCGGCGCCGCCAGAACATGACCCGAGTTATAAGGATAACCGTTCAATATCAAATAAGCATGGATACCGCGAACAATGACAAGATGTCTTTCTTCGGCGTCATCACGTGTGTTTTCGCACAGAAAACAACGGCCTTTCTCTTTTTCCTTATGCTTAAAATACTCTATCCGCCAAGGCGCCCAAAGCGGGCGGGAAGGATCAGGAGCTGGGCTTTCAGTGGCCGGGTTGCGGAAGTCTTCGTTCATAAATCTCAACGCTTCTTCTTCTTTTTCCGTTTTTGTTTCTTTTTCTTCGTTCCTTTGGTACCGTGTTTCGGCACTCCCAGTCCGGGAGGCATGCCGCCGCCTTTCCCCATACCGGGCATACCGGGCATACCGCCGCCTCCTTCAAGACCGCTGAGCATTTGCTGCATGTTATCCATGCCGTTCGCGCCGCCCATCATCTTTTTCATCATTTCAAAGCGATTGATCAGTTCATTGACATCCTTGGTTTCCACTCCGCTGCCACGGGCGATACGTTTTCGCCTGGAAGGATTCAGTACCGCCGGCTGCCGCCGCTCTTCCGGGGTCATGGAATTAATAATCGCATCAACCTGATTCAGCTGCCGGTCGTCCGTGGGGAGCTTGTCCTTGATTTTTCCGACCCCCGGCAGCAGATCCAGCATTGACATCAGGCCGCCCATCTTTTTAAGCTTCCGCAACTGGCTCTGGAAATCCTCGAAATCGAAAGACTGCTTGCGCATTTTCTCTTCCAGCTTTTCCGCCTCTTCCTCGGCGAACTGCTCGGAAGCTTTTTCCACCAAACCAACCACATCGCCCATACCAAGAATGCGGGAAGCCAGACGATCAGGATAAAATGGCTCCAGCTGATCCATCCTCTCGCCGGTGCCAATGAATTTAATCGGTCGCCCGGTCACCCTGCGCATAGACAGAGCGGCGCCGCCGCGGGCATCCCCGTCCATTTTGCTCAGAACCAAACCGGTAACTCCCAGCGCTTCATCGAAATGCCGCGCCACGGAAACCGCCTCCTGGCCCAAAGCGGCATCAGCCACCAAGAGGATTTCATCAGGATTCACACGATTCTTGGTCTCCACCAGTTCCCGCACCAAGTCTTCATCGATCTGATGCCGTCCGGCGGTATCAACCAGCAACACTTCCGCACCGTCATTTGCCGCCTCCTCCAACGCCTCAGCAGCCACCCGGGCTATATCCTCGGTGTCACGCCGGCTGTAAACATCGATGCCCAACTGCCGGCCCAGAATTTCCAGCTGATCTATAGCCGCCGGCCGGTGCAGGTCGCAGGCCGCCAGCTTAACCGTTTTACCCTCACGCTCCCGCAGATGCCGAGCCAGCTTCGCGGCGCTGGTGGTCTTCCCGCCCCCATGCAGTCCGACCAGCATAACCACCGCCGGCCTGCCGGTTAAAGACAGCGGCGCATTGTCCTCTCCCAGCAGTGAAACCAGATGATCATGCACAACCTTTATCGCCTGTTCACCGGGCTTAACGCTTTTCAACACCTTTTCGCCCAGACATTCCTGCCTGACTTCTTCGATGAAATCCTTCACCACCTGATAATTGACATCAGCTTCAAGCAGAGCTCGCCGCACCTCTTGCAGGGCATCTTTGATATTCGATTCATTCAGGACATTGCGACCGCTAAGCCCCCGAAAAGCACTGTTCAGTTTATCCGAAAGTAATTCAAACATAAGCAGATTGTTTTCGTCTCAGTATATTTGTTGTTGTCTCCGCCGGAAAATTTCCAGCCTGAATTTCAAGCAGGAAACATAGCTTCTCAACGCTGAATTAACAAGTGCTGAATAAACAAAATGGCACCCCGCAAAGCACCCATACAAAAGGGTGTTCTCTCCACGCTCCCGCTGCCCGCCGTTCCTGGTTGTTTCATGAGTGCCCACTTCAATCTATGCCCTGGTTCCGTTAAATTTCAGCGGCGGTACAGATGCGAGGCGGAAGGTGCGATGCTGTATAATTATACCGCAAGCACCTTCCAACAAAGCAGATGTGCCGCCGCTTAAATTCCCGACATGTCACGCGTAGCCTTGGCGTAGGCGGAAGTGGAAAAATTGGCGAGAAAATATTTTAACCCATCGGGTGAAACTGTTATGTTTTACAACCCTTTGTTGATAAGAACAATGATAAACTTTTCGCCAATTTTTTAACGGATTCAGGTATGCGCCTTGGGCCGACAGATTACTGACAAACTCCGGCGATTCCGTAAGTTGCACTTGAATATCTTTTCATTATGGTATCATCCATGCTCGACAACTCGAAAAAATCAACTGATGTTCTGGTCATCGGCGGCGGCCACGCCGCCTGTGAAGCCGCCCTGGCCGCGGCCCGCCTGGGGGCGGAAACGGTTCTGCTGACAATCAATCCGGATCATATTGCTCAAATGTCCTGCAACCCGGCTATCGGCGGTATTGCCAAAGGTCAGCTGGTGCGGGAAATTGACGCCCTCGGCGGGGAAATGGGAAAAAACACCGATGCCGCCGCAATTCAGTTCCGAATGCTTAATCTTTCCCGCGGGCCGGCAGTACACTCGCCCCGGGCTCAATGCGACAAGCAGCTCTACCAGCAGCGCATGAAGCAAGTATTGGAAAATCAACCGCGCCTGCGGGTTCAGCTGGGACAAGTAGAGCATATATGCCAGGAAAAAAACGGAGAAATCTCTGTTCGCACCCAGCTCGGAGAGATCTGGCGCAGCCGTACGGCGGTAATCGCCACCGGCACCTTTTTAAAAGGCAGACTGCACTACGGCTCAACAACTTTGGCCGGCGGCCGCGCCGGAGACCCAGCCTCGACCGCACTCTCTGATTGCCTGGCCGAAAATCTGGGACTGGAGATGGGACGCTTGAAAACCGGCACCCCCCCAAGACTGCTGGCGCAATCCATCGATTTTTCCGGCCTCGCTCCCCAGGACGGCCACGAACAGGAATATTCTTTCTCGTTCCACCTTCGCCCTGATGACGATTCATGCAGTCCCCAAGGTCGGCGCCTGCCGCAATTGCCTTGTTACACCACTCGCTCCACTTCTGAAACCGCCCGCATCGTTCGTGAAAATATCCAGCAATCCCCGCTTTACTCCGGCCGCATAGAAGGCATAGGCGCTCGCTACTGCCCTTCTTTCGAGGATAAAATAATCCGTTTTCCGCAGCAGCCGGATCATCTTGTGCATTTAGAGCCGGAAGGCCTGCACACCGGCGAATACTACCTGAACGGCATTTCCACCAGCCTGCCGCCGGATGTCCAGTGCATGATGGTGCGATCACTGCCGGGCCTGGAGAACGCTCATATAACCCGCTATGGTTACGCGATTGAATATGACTTTGTCTACCCCCATCAGCTTGAGCGCTGCCTGGCACTGCGGAACCACCCAAATGTTTTCCTGGCCGGACAGATCAACGGCACCAGCGGCTACGAGGAAGCCGCCGCCCAAGGGCTCATCGCCGGTGTCAATGCGGCCCGCAAAGCCGCCGGCGATGACCGCCCGTTCACCGTCAATCGCGACCAAGGATATATCGGAGTGATGATTGACGACCTGATAACTAAAGAGATCATCGAACCTTATCGTTTATTCACCAGCCGGGCCGAATACCGCCTGCGTCTGCGCCAGGACAACGCCGACCGCCGCCTGACCCCCCTCGCCTGCGAGACAGGCTTGCTGCCGCCGGAAACCGCCCGCCGTTTGCGAGAGCTGGAAACAGAAATTGACTGTGTCCGAAAAGAATTGCAAAGCCGGCGCACCCAAGGAGCCACTCTCTGGTCCATGCTGGGCCGGCCGGAAAAATCTTGGAACGACCTGCCCGATCCCCCCAAAGCCTCCCCCAGAGCCATCGAACAACTACGTATCGAAGCGCGCTATGACAGTTATATGCGCCGAGAATCCGCTCAGGCGGATAAAATGAAACAGCTGGGAGCCTGGAACATCCCGCCCGATTTCGGGTACGACTCCATCTCCGGACTGCGCGATGAAGCGCGCGTCAAGCTGAATAAAGTGCGGCCTGATAATCTGGCCCAGGCCGCCCGCATTGACGGAGTGACTCCGGCGGAAATAGCACTGCTGCAGGTATGGCTGGAAAGAAACAGAAGAACAAGAGAAAATCCATCATGACCATTCCCGGCTTTTTGTTTAATTTCACCACGCCGGCCGGTGCCTGGCTGCATACCCTGGACCCGATTATTTTCTGGCGCATCCGCTGGTATGGACTGGCCTATGTGGCAGCCTTTATTCTCGCCTTGTGGTGGATACGGCGACTGGCCTTGAAAAACCGCACCCCTTTGCAGCCGCAGCAGGCCGGAGATCTGGTACTTTTTCTGGCACTCGGCGTTGTCATCGGGGCTCGTCTCGGTTATGTGCTTATATATCAGCCCGCCCTGTTGATGAGCTTTTTTCCCGAGCCTCCGTTCTGGGGGCTGCTGGCTCTCAACCAAGGCGGCATGGCCAGCCACGGCGGCATGCTGGGAGTACTGCTGGCAGCCTGGATTTTCTCCCGACGCCATCGGCTGCCGTTCCTGCATCTTACTGATTTGGCAGCCTTCTTAACTCCCATAGGCTTCATGTTCGGGCGAATCGCCAATTTTATCAACGGCGAACTGATCGGCAGACCCGCTTCCCCCGATCTGCCTTGGGCCGTTAAGTTCCCCCAGGAAATATACGAATGGCCGACCGAGAAAATTCTCGCTCTACGGGAAAAACTGCCGCCATCCGAACACATAAACCTCCATTGGCAGGAATGGAACCGCCCTAACCTTATAGCCGCGGTTCAGCAAGGAGAAGCAAAAGTTATCGAAGCTCTAGAACCAATGTTGACCCCGCGCCATCCCTCCCAGCTGTATGGAGTGTTTCTGGAAGGACTGTTTATTTTTTTAGCTTTGCTGCTGGTCTGGCGCAAACCGCGGCGGGCGGGTATAATCACCGGCTGCTACGGCATGTTTTACGCCGTCGGCCGAATCATCAACGAATTCTTTCGCCGTCCGGATCCGCACATCGCAGATGCTGAGTTCGCCTGGCTCAACATCACTCGCGGTCAGTGGCTTAGCGGCCTGCTCTTCCTGGCCGGCCTGATGTTCGTCTGGTATGCGCGGAAACGGAAAACTGACTTGCTGCCGCTCGCCAACGCTTGACAAAGCAACATCGACGAGCGCCAGCGAGAAAGCACCCCGCCGATGCTTGGACGGCCTGACAGTTGTTTGGCATACACGATAAAAGAAAACTGACCCGCTAGTAATCGTCAGCACCCAGAGAAACGTCAGCGAGCGCCAGCGAGCCAGTTTCACCCCCCAGAAAGAAGGAGTTTGTCCAATGCATAGCAATATGGATCGGCAACAACACCATTATTATAAACAGCGAGCGCTGGAACTCGGACGCTCCATGGATCCCGCCGCTCTCCCGGAACTAATCGAACTGCTGCGTATGCCCTCTTCGGAAATCCGCCGGTTCGCCGCCTCCGCCATCGGCAAACTCGCGGACTTCGGAGCCGATGCCGAAAAGGCTGTTTCCGCGCTTGCGCCAGTCGCTTTTCAAGACCGACATCCACAAGTTCAACAATACGCCTTAAAAGCGCTCAAAAACTTCGGTGCCGCAACAGGAAAATACCTGCACGAACTGGATGAACTCGCCGCCAACCCGCAGATAAAAGATTATGTATGCGTCGCCGCGCTTTCCGCCGCTGAGGCTGTTCGCAGGGCGCTCAAACAGACCGCTGACAGCACGGTGCGTTACTGCGACCGCTGCCACAATACCGTGGCGCCGGATGAATACCAACGATCACAGCAGGCTTTTCATCGTACCTTTTGCGACAAATGCTTCGACGAAGTTTTTCTGAAGCGCCGCAACTGGGAGATGCAGGTTGAACTGAAAAAAACTATTAAAGCCGCCGACGGCACCGTTGTTCAGTCTGACGGCGAACGGATTATCGCCGATGAACTGAACAAACTAAACATAGAATTCCGCTACGACAACCGTTTTCGAATCATTAAAGGCTATGCGGTGCGGCCTGATTTTTATCTGCCCGAACAGGACCTGTACATCGAATATTGGGGTATGGAAGACAACCTTGACTATCGCATCGGCATGCTGGAAAAGAAAAAGCTGTACCAACAGGCCGGCAAACGCCTGCTTTCTCTGTACGCGCATGAGAAACCTAAACTCCGCCAGAAACTGCGGCAGGGCCTGGCCCGCCAACATCCCCCTGAAGAATAAAGACCTCCTTGCTGCCAACATTCCGTAATCAATATCAATCAACGTTTAATTCGGGGCAAGTTCAAACTTGAACCTTGAATTAAACAGGCTAGGTTAAATTAATCTTTAGATCACTGGGATAAAACATGCGCATCAGTATAGTAAGCATTGGTTCTGAACTGCTTATCGGACATACGGTAAACACCAATCTGGCCTTTATCGGTGAAAGCCTGGCCAGGGAAGGATACACCGTTGACCGGGAAGTCTGTATTCCCGATGTGCCTGATATCATTGAAAAAACCTTTCAGGAGCAGCTTTCGCTTGCGGATCTGGTGATTTCCATCGGCGGTCTGGGACCGACCAGAGATGACATGACCCGCGTTATCGGCGCCAAAGTGACTGGAGCCGAACTGCGCCATCGACCGGAAGTTCTAGAACATATAAAAACCTATCTGGGACCGCGGCTGTCTCTGGTTCCGGAAGAAGCCCTTCTGACTCAGTCAATGGTGCCCGAGAATGCCGAACCGCTGCTTAATCATAACGGCACCGCGCCAGGACTATGGTGCCCGCGCGACGAGCGGACGCTGCTGCTGCTGCCCGGACCGCCGCGGGAACTGCGACCCATGTTCACTCAAAAAGCTCTGCCGCTGATTCGCCAGCATGGAGAGCCAGACAGCTGCCGGCGCTCTTTGACGGTTTATGGAATTCCGGAGGCAACCGTCGCCGACCGGCTGGAATCTTCCGTTTCTTTTCCTGAAAACGTCGAAGTCGCCTACTGCACCCGCGCCGGAGAAGTCGACATCCGTCTTACCGCTCCGCCAGACATGGCCGTGGAGCTGGAACAACTTATCGAAAAAATCCGCGAGTTATTCGGACAAGCCGCGGTCGTCGACTCCGTCAGCCTATCGGAAGCAGTCGGCAAACTGTTAAAGGAACAAAACCTCCATTTGGCCTTGGCCGAATCCTGCACGGGAGGCCTGATCGCTTCGGCAGTCGTCGAACCGCCCGGCGCTTCCGCCTATTTCCAGGGCTCCATTGTATGCTACAGCAACGACACCAAAACAAAGCTGCTGAGAGTGCCGGAGAAAGAGATCGATCAGTTCGGAGCAGTCAGCGAACCGGTGGCCCGAAGCATGGCCGCCGGAGCGCTTAAAACAATGAACGCCGAAACCGCGATCGCGATAACCGGAATTGCCGGCCCCGCCGGCGGCAGCAAAGAGAAACCGGTCGGATTGGTGTTCATCGCCACCGCCGTCCAAGAAGAGATAAAAGTAAACCAATACAACTTCAGCGGCAACAGAGAAAGAATAAGAAACCGCGCCGTGACCACGGCTCTTAATGACCTTAGACTGCACTTGCTTAAGCACCGTTCGGAAATAACATAATTGACCGTTTTCGCGCTTTGTTAAAAGTAAGAGAGCAACTTATCGATTACAAACTGAGGAATCAATATCATGGTTGACAACAAAGATAAATCCGCCGTCCAGCAGGAACAACGCAAAAAAAATCTGGAGATGGCCATCGGCCAGATCAGCAAAGAGTACGGCGAAGGCGCCATCATGCGCCTGGGCGATCAGCGTCATCAGGATATACCGACAATCAGCACCGGCGCCCTGACCCTGGATATCGCTCTCGGCATCGGCGGTATTCCGCGCGGCAGAGTCACGGAAATCTACGGACCTGAAAGCTCAGGCAAAACCACCCTCTGTCTGCACATAATCGCCAACGCCCAGAAAGCCAATGGGGTCTGCGCCTTTGTCGATACCGAACACGCCCTGGATCCGCAATACGCCCGCACCATCGGAGTGGACACCGAGAACCTGCTGGTGGCGCAGCCCGACTGCGGCGAAGATGCGCTGAACATCGCCGAAACCCTGGTGCGCAGCAACTCTCTGGATGTGCTGATTGTGGACTCGGTCGCCGCCCTGGTGCCGCGGGCTGAAATCGAGGGGCAGATGGGCGACAGCCACGTAGGCTTACAGGCCCGCCTGATGTCACAGGCACTGCGAAAACTTACCGGCATCATAAATCGCAGCCGCACCTCTCTGATTTTCACCAACCAGATACGGGAAAAGATCGGTGTCATGTTCGGCAATCCGGAAACCACTCCCGGCGGCCGGGCCTTGAAATTCTACGCCTCGGTGCGAGTGGAAATTCGGAAGATGGCCACCATAAAAGCCAGCAACGGCGATCCCGTCGGCAGTCGCATAAAAACAAAAATTGTCAAAAACAAAATGGCGCCGCCTTTCCGCATCGCCGAATTCGACATCCTTTTCGCTGAAGGCATATCCCGCACCGGCTCCATGCTCGACGTGGCTCTGGATCTGAAACTAATCGAAAAACGCGGTTCCTGGTTCTCCTTTGAAGATGAGCAGATCGGCCAGGGCCGCGACCAGGCCCGTACCGCCCTGAAACAGGATCCGGAACTGCAGAATCGGATCATGAAAAAAATCCGGGAAACCCTGAACGACGAAAACCTGCATCTGCCGGACGCGATCACCGGCCAAGCGAGTGAAGAGGAAACCGCCGCTGGCGGTGAAGAATGATTGATACCCGATATCTGTCGTAGAACCAAGAGCGGGGGTTTATGTGAGATTTCGTCTTTTTATAGCCACGAAAAACACAAAAAGTCACAAAAAAAATGGAGCGCCCGCAGCCTGCCTGACCACTTGGTGGCAAATCTGATTTCATATCGCTGCCGTTATTGAACTTTTGAAAGTGTGTCAGGTCCTCGCGGCCATATAATGGAGGGCGAGCAGCTTGCCTGAGCCACACGAAGAGTGGT
>PUNB01000155.1 GCA_003552565.1 Lentisphaerota bacterium | reverse complement strand
TTTCACTTTTTTCATAAGCACTGGTCGGCTTGCCCCTGGCCGATATACTTAATGACCAACACAAAGTCCTACGACGATCACCGAATTCACACCATCAACACCGGCGAAGACAGCGACTGGAGTACGGTGTTTTTGGAAACGGTTAATCAAATCAACAGCAAGTATCTGCTGATCCTGATGGAAGATTACTTCCTCCTGCGGCCGCCGAATGAGAGAGTCATCGGAAAGATCGCGGAATATATGCGTCAAAACCATATAAGCTACTTCCGTCTTTTCCCCAGACCCGGGCCGGATACCATCACTGGAGAAATTGACGGGGTACGATTTGGAGAAATAACCGAGGATTCCGAGTACAGGGTTTCTCTGCAGGCGGCGATATGGGACACCGACTACATACGCAGACTGGTCAATCCCGGTGAATCCGCCTGGGAACTTGAGGTGGAGGGAACCAGGCGCAGCAGGCAAATGCCGGATCGTTTGTTTTCCATCGCTTGGGAGGAAGAAACCCCGATTCCTTATCTCTGCACGGCCGTGGTTAAGGGATACTGGATTAAGGAAGCGGTTCAAATGTGCCGCCGGAACAACCTTGAACTGGATTTGAGCCAGAGAAAAGTTGAACCTTTCTACAGGCGTTGGAATATCCAGCCGTTAATCAGGCTGATGGAGCGAAACGGCGGTTGAAGAACACCGGCCAGCGGATTTAACACAAAGAGCAAACGTAGCTGAAGTGTATGAGGAGCAGTTATGAACTATGATTCGGTGGTGTGCGTAAACCCTCGACACCTAGAGATAGCCTTGAAAGCCATCAGGTCTTTGCGGCTTTTCTCCAGTTGTAACAGAATATTCGTAATTTCGCAGGGGGAAGCTCTTTCTTACTTTGATCATCGCCAGTCCGGCCTTGGCGCGCTCCGGCTGCTGGACGAAGATCGAATTTTTCCAGGCCTCAGTTTGTCATCCGTTAAAGATATTCTGCATCGGCGAATCGGCAGGGACAAACGAGCCGGCTGGTATTTACAGCAGTTTCTTAAAATGTCCATGTCTCAACACCAGGAAATAGCCGAATACTACCTGATTTGGGATAGTGACACTATTCTGCTGCGAACAATGAATTTATTTTCCGAAAACAAAGTACTGGTCAATCCGACAAAAGAATATCACCCGCCCTATTTCAAGACCATGGAAAAACTGCTTACCCTGAAGCGACAGGTGGACTTTTCGTTTATCTCGGAACATATGATGGTTTATAGCGCTTATATGCGGGACTTGATAGCGGAATTGTCGACGGCGGCTGATTCCGCCGGGCGAACTTCCTGGGTGGGTTATGTAATGGCTAATATTGAAGAGCATGATTTAAATGGCTCCGGCTTTAGTGAGTTTGAGACTTACGGCAATTTCATCGCTGCGCGATATCCAGACAGTTTCGTCTGTCGTCCCTTGCAATCTCTGCGTCTGGGAAGTCGTTATTTCGGCGAAAACCCTGCCCGCTTCGACTTGGTCAGGCTGATGCGGCTCGGCAATGTTTTTGTTTCATTTGAGAAAAACCACGCCGGAAGTCGAATGCGAATTTAAAAAAACAAAGTGTTTTCCATAATCCGCAGTTTTTATTATCGGTTAACCAGGACGGGTCGAAAACAATTACGCCTGGCCGGAAAAATATGCGGGGGTGGATAAATTGTTTGTCATATTGTTTTGTAATCCGTCAAATATGTATCAATCCTTATTCCGTGAAGAAATTGGCAAAAAAATTCAACCATCGGGTGACACTATTATTTTTCTCAACTCATTATGGACAAGAATAATAACAAACATCGCCAATTTTTTCATGGAATCAGGTCAATGTTTTTTTGTGATTTCTATAATCCCCGAAAAATTATGACAAAAGTCAGGAACTATAGCCGAAGATGTTTGTCTAATTACCTATATACAGTGAATTTTATCAGTGTGAGTACCGTCCTGTGAGGCTTGATGAAGTACGGAAACCGAAGTTCCTGCTCCCTCGGTTCCGCCGCTTTATCAGTCTTGCAAAACTTGAACACCAAGCAAGGGAGCAAAAAGTCGTTTGGCCGAGACTGAATCCGGCCAGCAGTAATTGAACTTTAAACAATAGAAAGGAACTAAAAATGAAAAAAATAATCTTTGCAACCTTCGGAATGATGTTTCTGGCTGTTACCATGACAAGCAATGCTGCCTTTGCGCCTCAACGCATCAGTGTCGGCGCGCACGGGGGTATAACCGCGGGAGGCGATGTAGACGGCGGAGAACCCGCTTTCGGCGGTCAGGGACGAGTGATGTTTACCGAACACTTCGGTATTGAGCTGGCGCTAAGCCATTTCAGCGACGAGCCAGCGCGCTATGTGGATGTGGATGTAACCACCGTTGGACTGTCAGCCGTAGGCAGCTTAGAGCTGGCGCCTCAGCTGGAAGGTTATGTGCTGGGCGGTGTTAATTATAACTTTCTCAGCCTCAGCTCAAGGTATCCGGTTAGTGTCGATGATGACATTGGATTTCATTTCGGTGTCGGCGCGGGATATGAGTTCGCCCCGAACTGGGAAGTTTTCGGCGAATACAGATACACCATTCTGAGCGCTGACGTGACTCATCGAGACTGGTGGGGTGCCACGACCTCCAGCGAAGATATTCATTTCGGCCTCGTAAAACTAGGGGTCAATTACCGTTTCTAATTGTAATACTGTCCCCATTGTATAATAAAAAAGGCTTTCCGTTTGATTGTGACGGAAAGCTTTTTTTTAACAGGATCAAACGTTCACACCCGCACCTCATCAGGAACAAGATGCAGGGAAGAACGGGGGAAGGAAACAAATACTCTCTCGCCGGGACTCCACTTTTCCACTGGAAAAAAGCCGGATATGCGCAGTCCCGGGTTTTTGCGCATACGCAAAGACGGCGCATGCGGCGAGGAACAGTTTTCCGCGATCTCCTCTTCAACAACCGCTCTCCCTTCATTGGATCCAGGATGGCTGAGTGAAATACTGAGATCCCGCAGCGGCGGGATTGTTATTTTCAGTGATTTCATGATATGCTTAAGAGCCCTGTTCGTTAACTTAAATTCCGTTTGTCACAGCTACTTGGGAAGCTAATATTAGACACAATTCTTTGTTCGTCGTTTCTCGTTCTTTGTCCGCAGAATTACAGATTACGAATTATGTTGTCCATCGGTGTTTCTCGTTCCGGGTATCAGGCGCCTCGCGCCGGCGGTCGGGCTTATGTGAAACACCGTAGCTAGAGGTTGTGCGAAAAGGGTTTTGTGGTCTATACACGCACGAATAATAAAACTTTGTCTCGCACCTTGTCTCGCACCTTGTCGCGCACCTAGTCGGAAACAAAAAAACTGAATCGAATAAGGTGCGCGCAAAAACAATATCTTCAGCCGTTCTGAATCCGGCGCTCCACATAATCCCGAACTGCATCTTCCTCCGCCGGCAAGTCATGGCACTGGGACGGTAAGTGAAGAATTTCTTCAATCAGAGGGTGTTTGGCGATATCTTCACCGACGGCCTGCCTGATGGCATCAGGAAACTTTGCCGGATGGGCGGTGGCCAGACAGATGGTCGGAACATTCTCCCGTAAGTGCCCTTCGGCCACAGAGGCGCCGACGGCGGTGTGCGGATCGAGCAGATAACCGAATTGGCGATAATACCTGCCGATGGCGGACAAAGTGCCTTCCCGGTCCATAGTTCCGGCGACAAAAACCGGATCCTCCCCCGGTATCTTAACACTGCCGGTTTTGGCGAACTCCTCCATCAATGTCCGTACCGCCTCCGGGTTCTCGGCCAGGCGATAATAAAGATAACGCTCAAAATTGCTTGCCACCTGAATGTCCATCGCCGGACTCAAGGTGGCTTTCACTTCGCCCTTGGAGTAAACGCCGGTACTGAAAAAACGATATAAAATATCGTTCTCGTTACAGGCCAGGATCAACTTCTCTATCGGCGCTCCCATACGAAAAGCCACGTACCCCGCGAAAATATCGCCGAAATTACCGGTGGGCACGGCAAACTGAACCTTGTCGCAAGCGGTTTCCTCCTGAACTCGAAAGGCGGCGTAAAAATAATAAACCACCTGCGCCAGCACGCGGGCCCAATTGACGGAGTTGACCGCGCCCAGACTGTACCTGCGTTTGAAATCCAGATCAGAAAAGAGATTCTTAAGAATCCTCTGGCCGTCATCAAAACTGCCTTCAATCGCCAGGTTATGGACATTCTCGTCGAGCACCGTGGTCATCTGCTTTTCCTGAATCAGACTGACTCGTCCTTTGGGATGCATAACGAAAATTCGAATGTTATCTTTCCCCCGAACCCCGTGAATAGCCGCGCTGCCGGTGTCCCCGCTGGTGGCGCCCAGCAGATTCAGTTCCCCGCCGCGTTTGCGCAGCAGATGCTCAAACAAATTACCCAGGAACTGTAATGCTATATCCTTGAAAGCCAGGGTCGGACCGTGAAACAGCTCCAGGATGTAAAGCGGCCCGGCCTTGTGCACCGGGGCGGTTTGCGAATGCGAAAAAGTCCGGTATGAATCGGCGGTCAATCGTTGCAGTTCGCCGTCGGACAACCCGCCGTCAGCGAACAGACGGATTATTGCCATCGCCAGTTCCGGATAGGAAAGTTGACGCCACGACTTCAGAGAACTCAATCTGGGGATTTCCGCCGGCAGCAGAAGCCCGCCGTCATCCGCCAGCCCCATCATAACCGCGTCCTCAAACGTAATCGGCTCAATGGATCCGCGCGTGCTGATATAATTATGTGAATGCATGTGGTTGGAAATATCTTGTGTCTATTAAATACGATGTTTCACATGAGCTTGGCCCCCGGCGCGAAGTGCCTGATACACCTATGGAGAGACTTGGCATAGGGCAACACCTCGGGAGCGGCCGCGTCCTCGCTGCCATATAATGGAGGGCGAGCAGCTTGCCTGAGCCACACGAAGAGTGG
>PUNB01000100.1 GCA_003552565.1 Lentisphaerota bacterium | reverse complement strand
GTCTCGAACCTTGTCCCGAACTACAATCTATTTGTTTTTTATGCTTTTATCAGGGATGGAATATGGTTCGGGACAAAGTTCGGGACAAAGTTGAACCTAGGAATGCGCAATATACCTTTTCGCATACCCTCGAGCTGGACAGATCTGTCTCGGCAGATGGTAAATATGCAGCCTTGGGCATGACTCCGTGGAATTCCGGACATTCGGGCGGCTGTGCTGCTCAGTTCAATTGGAAAAATGGCCTCTTGCTCAGGGTGTCAGGGAATAGACTTGCGAGAAGAAAAAGCTTCAATTTGTCGTTCAACGCTCCAGCAGGTATAATATTTCCACCTCTTTGGTTAGTGGAATAATCCAGTCGGCGTAAACCTCGGCGATTTTTTCGGGCGCGATTTTCTGATTCTTTTTTTTCTGGCAGTCGCTGGATTCATCCAGGTCGGAGCCGTAGGTTCGGGCTTTTCTTTCAACCCGCTGGAGAACTCGCTGTTCGGCATCGGCATCGGTTATCAGCCGCATCAGTTCCTGTCGATTCCGGTGTTTTGTCGGCTCCTGATAAATTTCCGGCTGCGAACGATACTTGCTTTCGGCGACAAATTTACCGTAGTGAATGCGTTTCGATAAGGCCTGCAGACAGCTGACATCGCAGACGGCGCTGGAACCATATTGGGCATCGTCACCTGGCTGGCACAGAAAAGGGATTATTTCTTTTTCGTAGGTGCGTCGGATATCTGGATTTAAGTTTACGGAGTTTTCCCGCAGCGGGTTTTCATCAAAACGCAATCGCGGCAGCACCGGCTCCGGCAGTTCTTCAAAAAACGGATGTTCATCGGGGCTGGTGTAACGTCGCAGTCGGGCGTGGCTTTTTTCCGTCTCCAGCAGCAGATATCCCATCAGGCTTTCATCCCCCGTGGCCTGAGGCCATTTGCCTGGTTCATATATTGTCGGATTTTGGCGGAACTGCGCCCGTTCAATCAGGGCGAATAGAATTGTATCCTCTAAACGCATGAGAACGCCGCGGATGTTTTCTAGAAGGAGCTGCCGGTTCATTGAGGGTGTTTTCCTGTTTTTGTCAGGTTAAAGGTATTTAAGCAATTCATCGGCCAGGTCCCGAGGGTTTCCTTCGAAGGACGCGCTGAAGTCAAGGAGAGGCCAGCAGGCCTGGCCATTTTTGTTCAGGTGAACTCGGATTAAACGCTTTTCAGCCGCTTGCAGCCAGGGAAATTTTTCCATGTGACCTTCATGTAGTTTATTGAATCGGTCATTGCTGACAATGGAGCATTTATCTTTATCCGCTCTTCGTAAAATCAGTTCGTCAGCGCTCTGACCCGCCGGCGCTTCGGTGAAAAAATCTCCGGCGTGGCGCAGCAGCATTTGATAGACCGCTGCGCTTTCCGGCCAGCGGGCGTTTCGGGCCAGCGCGAACCTTTCGCTGGCATCGAAGATACAGCGGAAGCGTGCTTGACGGAGGGTTAGGAAGATGGTCAGTTTGAGCAGCAGGTTTAAGGATGAACAGCCACAGTCGGTATATGACGAGTCAGCTTCGAAGCGGCAGATGTTGGATCCATCAATGACCACTTGCTTTGGAAGAGACGGAGCACGGCGGGAGCTGGAAGGCCGGTCGGTTTTCCGGTGACGGCTGGAGTTTTGGCCGCTGGCGCGCTCTTCGTCGTTTTCACGAACCGTTGCGGGAGGAGGGGGGGCACCGTTCTTTAGCAGTTGATCCATTGTCGGCATGTTGCTCAGCGTCAAGCCGGCATTTGAAGAATTTTCCGTGGTGCGGTCTTGGCGTTTCGAGCTGGCGGTATCTTTTGAGTTTTTATCGGCATTGAGTTCCGGCGTTCCGTTATTTTCAGCGCGCCTCACGTATGTTGGTTGTCGCAGCCGTTCTCCCATAAGCTCATCCATCGACGGCATGTGCTCGATGTCCAGAAAGCGGCTGGACTTTTGTTTTTTCCGAGATGGGTGTTGTTTGCTATCACTCATTTCTTATTTTGCCTGGAAAGGCGTTAGCTTATTAATTCATGCGAATTCGGCCATGCGTTTTTTTGAACAGAAGTTAACGAAGGCAACAAAGGGAAGCAAAATGAAAACTTCGTTTCCTTTGTTTCCTTCTGTAAAAGCTGCTTTTTGTGTCAAGCGGCAAACTTGGCTCGTCATTTATTTAGACTACTTCCAGCGCAGAATCGGCCAGTCTTTGTTTTCGACCAGTTTTCGGAGTCTCGAATTAGGATTGACTATTCTAGGAAAGCCGACCGCTTCAAGTATCGGCAGATCGTTATGGCTGTCGCCATAGTACGCTGCTTCTAAGAGTGTTTTATCATGCCGGCGGCAGAACTCCTCCGCCAGCAGAACTTTGTTAGCTCCGCCTGAGTATGGAGGAATGAAAGAACCAGTGAAGCGACGGTCTTTTATCTGAGGACGGACCGCCAGCACTTCTCTGATTCCCAGATATTCCGCCAGCGGGCGGGCTATTTCGCAGTTGGTGGCGGTGAGCAGCGCCACTGGGAAGCCGCTCTGTAAAACCTCGTGAACAGTCTGTTCACCCTGCGAATAGAGATGCGGTTTTACGTGTTGCCGAAAATGCTGTTCAGTCAGGCTTTTTATTTCCTCCTCTGTGCGGCCCCGGAATTCGGCCAGCTGGAATTCCATGAATTGTTCAATTTCGAGGCGTCCCTCCGCGTAATCCTCAAAGAAGCTTTCTGCTTTTTGCAAGTCGGTCTTAGGGATCATGCCGATTTCACATAGGAAATATTTCCAGCTGACATCGCAATCATTGTCCACCAGGGTGTGATCCATATCGAAAAGGAAAAGCTCCGGCTGCATGGTTTGCCTTTCAAGAAAAAGTTTTTATATTAAGAGGTTTACTTTGAATTGCCTCGGAGATTAAAACAGAATTAAAAAGGTAGAAACATAATGCCCCATTCCAATTCAGCAAAGAAAAGGCTGCGCCAGAACTTCAAGGCCAGACTGCGCAATCAATCTCATAAAACAAAATGCAGAACCAGCCGGAAGAAAATGTTGAACGCGCTGGAGCAGGGTGAGGTGGAAAACGCGCAACAGCTTTTGAAGCAGTGTGTGTCGGTGTTTGACCGGGCCGCTAAAGCCGGCTCTATATCAAAAGCGCGGGCGGATCGTATGAAAAGCCGCCTCAGCAGGAAAGTGTCCGAAGCGCAGAAAGCGCTGTAATATTATCGCCACCGGCGATATTTCACAAAATCGTATAATTAAGAAAATCAAGGAGAAAAAAAATGGCTGAAGCTATACTTGAACAAATCGCGGAAACATTGATGAAAGGGCGTGCCCCGCAGCTGAAAGAACAGGTGCAGGAAGCTCTTGATCAGGGACTCGAGCCGGAAAAAATCCTGCAGGAAGGTATGATTGGCGGCATGTCGGTGATCGGCGAAAAGTTTAAACGTAATGAAGTTTACGTGCCGGAAGTCCTGATCGCCGCCCGGGCAATGAATGCCGGCATGGAAGTGCTGAAGCCGGCTCTGGCGGATGCGGGGGTCAAGGCCAAAGCCAAAGCCCTTATCGGGACTGTTAAAGGCGATCTGCATGATATCGGAAAAAATCTGGTTTGTATGATGCTTGAAGGCGCCGGCTATGAAGTTTACGATATCGGGGTCAATGTCGAGACCGAAAAATTCATTGAAAGCGCTAAAGAACATAGTGTTGACTTGGTCGGCATGAGCGCGCTGTTGACCACTACCATGGGAGCGATGAAAGCAGCGGTGGACGGATTTAAGGAAGCCGGACTCGATGAAAAAGTGAAAATTCTGGTTGGCGGCGCTCCCGTGACTCAAAGTTTCGCGGATGAAATTGGCGCTCATGGTTACGCGGCAGACGCAGCCAGTGCTGTTGATGTCGCCGACCAGCTGCTGGGTCTTAAATAACCTAGCCTAGTTAATTTATGCTAATTCGCCAAGCGTTTTCTGTTTTGAACAGAAATCAACGAAGGCAGCAAAGGAAGGAAAATGGAAACTTCGTTTTCCTTGTTTCCTTCTGCAAATGTTGTTTTCGTGTCAGGTGTCAACCTGGCTGGTGAATTGTTCAGCCTAGAATTTTGATGGCAAAACCCAGAAAGGAAGGTCCATGAGTAAAGTTAAGACCCACCGGATCGGTATAATTATGAACGGCGTCACCGGCAGGATGGGGGCCAACCAGCATTTGCTGCGTTCCATAGTCCCGGTCATCCAGCAGGGAGGTGTGAAGCTGAGTGACACGGAACTTATTATGCCCGATCCGATTCTGGTGGGGCGCAACCCGGTCAAACTGGCGCGCCTGCAGGAACTCTCGGGAGTTGAAAAAACCAGTACCGATCTGGATTCCTTGCTGGACGATCCCCATTACTCAGTATATTTTGACGCCCAAACTACTGATCGCCGGGCTCAGGATGTTAAAAAAGCACTCCAGGCTGGTAAACATGTTTATTGTGAAAAACCTGTGGCCTTGACTTCCGAAGAAGGGTTGGATATGCATCGGCTGGCGGTTAAGGCGCAGGTGAAAGCCGGCGTTGTTCAGGACAAGCTGTGGCTGCCCGGTCTGCGCAAGCTGAAAACGCTTATAGACAGCGGTTTCTTTGGGCGGATTCTGGCGGTTAAAGGCGAATTCGGTTACTGGGTGTTTGAAGGTGATACTGCGCCGGCACAGCGTCCTTCCTGGAATTATCGGGCCGAGGACGGCGGCGGCATGGCACTGGATATGTTTCCGCACTGGCGTTATGTGCTGGATAACCTCTTCGGCAGTGTGCAGTCACTCTGCTGTAAAACCGCCACCCAGATTGAAAAAAGATGGGATGAAAACGGTCAGCCGTACAGCTGTACCGCCGATGATGCCGCCTATGCAATGTTTGAACTGGCAGGCGGTGTGCTGGCGCAGTTTAATTCCTCTTGGGCCACTAGGGTGAGACGTGATGACTTGTTGCCAATTCAGGTCGATGGAACTGGCGGATCGGC